>JASFLG010000553.1:0-3258 GCA_050118205.1 Pseudomonadales bacterium | reverse complement strand
GCGTCCTGGGTGATCTTCACGGCCTCGGCCATGATCTCCTTGAATCGCTGTGGCGTCTCCGGCGGCATCTCTGCCGAGCCCGGGGGTGCGTCGCGGTGCGGAGCAGGAGCTGTCTCGGCGGGGCGCACGATCATGCCCTGCTCGTCGATCCAGACGCTCTGCGGGATGTTGTTGATGCCGAAGGCGTCCGCGAGCACGTGATGCGCATCTATGAGGGACGGGTGCTGAGGGGCCGCCGTCTCGATGAACGGTCGGCAGCCTTCCGCGCCCAGCGCATCGAGACCCACCGTCACCAGCTCGAAGCCTTTCGGATGCAGCTCCTGACGCAATGCCTGCCACACGGGCAGGTCGCGGGAGCAGCCTCAGTAGGGCGCCCAGGCGTAGACCAGCACCTTCTGGCCGCGCAGGCTCGACAGGGCGAACTCGCGTCCTTCGAGATCCGGCAGGCGGAGATCGGGTGCCTCGGCCGTGGTCAGCGTTCTGCCGCCGATGCTCTCCGGACCGAGGGCCCAGAGTCCGTGCTCCGAATCGGCCACGAGCGGCAGGCCCATTTCCTTCGCCAGCGCATCCACCGATACGGCGTCGCCGGGGTGCGTCTCGAGCGGAATGCACACCTCGCCCTTGCACGCACCCTCCGGCTTGAGCTGCCAACCGGTGCCCGCTTCGAACGCTGCGCGATCGACGCGCAATCCTTCCAGTATCATGATCGTCTCCTTCTCTGAAACCTTACCCTAGCGCGGCGCTGTCGCGTTGCAAGGTGTTCCTTCGCCTGCCCGACGACCGGTCGCTTCGGCGGAGACCTCCATTTTCCTTCCACCTTTCTCAATCCCCCGCCAACCCGCGCTCCAGTGTTCACGGTCAGGATTGGGGTTGTGGAGGTGAGTCATGAGAACGACGCAACTGGCTCTGGCAGCGGTGCTGATTATCGCTCAGGGCCAGGTTCGTGCGGACGAGACCGGTGTGACGCCCGGCGATCCGTTCGCGGTGACGGACGCCGCGGCGTCGAGGTCGGGCCGGGACGTACGCCACCCGGCGGATGATCGCGGTCGGACCCTGCGCTTCGTGAATGCGGATCGCGGGGGGAGCTGGCGACTCGGCGACACCGTGTATGTCGGCCGCCGGCCCGGCGATCTCGGGGGGTTCGGGGTCAAGTGGCAGGCTGGCGCGAACGAGCTGGCGCTGACGCACGAAGGCGTCGGCTGGCGCCTTCGCTTCTGACCTTCGGCCTGGGCCAGAGGCGGCGAAGGTTCAGGTCGTGCAGTGCGTCACCCCACAACCGTGATGGGTTCCGCAGTCTCCCGGCAGGAGACCCGTAGTATTCGCGTTTTAGCCATCTCCTCCTTCAACCATGCAATACCTGCGCATTGCTGCGGCCGGACTGATTGCCGTCCTCGCCGCGCTCGGTACCTACGCGTCGCTCGCGCCCGAAGGATTCGGCGCTCTGGCAGCGATTCCTGCTTTCTTCGTGGCCGTGGTGGTCCTGGTGCCGCTGGCGCCGAGACTCGGCAGGCTGAGCTGAACCCATCGCCGGCGCCTGGCCCACCGGGCTCGAAGGGTGAGGCCCGGTTGGCTCGCCCCCCGTCCGTCTATGACGGCACCCGCTCCTCGAGGATGCGCAACGCTTCCCGGTAGTTGATCTTGCCGTTCTCGTGCCGGAACTCGGCCTCGACGAAGCAGATCACCCGGGGATGCTTGTAGCGGGCCAGGTGCTCATCGAGCTGATCGCGAATGACTGCCTCGGGCACGGGCTGGTGGTCGGCGGTCTTGAGCAGCGCACCGACGGCCTGACCCCAGCGCGGATCCGGCAGCCCGACCACGGCTGCGTCGGTGATCCGTGGAATCCTCTTCAGGGCTTCCTCCACCTCTTCCGGGAACACCTTCTCTCCGCCCGTGTTGATACAGTTGTTACCGCGCCCGAGCAGGGTCATGGTGCCGTCGGCTTCGACCCGGCACCAGTCACCGGCCAAGGAGTAGCGCACGCCGTCGATCGTGGGAAAGGTTCTGGCGGTCCGTTCCGGGTCCTTGTAGTAGCCGAGCGGCAGGGGCCCGGCCTTGGCGAGCATGCCGGCCTCGCCGGAGCCTGGCTCGACCTCGGTGAAATCCTCACGGAACACCTTCACGTCCGGCCCGAGCTCGAACCGGCCTGTGCTGCTCGCCTCGCCGCGCCGGGTGGTCGCGGCGCCGATGCGTGATCCCTCCGAGGAGCCGAGGGAGTCGACGAGCACCGCATTCGGAAAGTACTCGAGCATCTCCTGCTTGTACTGCTCGCTCCACATCGCGCCGGCGGAGGAGATGAGTGCCACGGAGGACAGATCGTAGGTCGCGGGATGCTCGCGCAGGTAGCCCAGCAGTGGCACCGAGAAGGCGTCGCCGACGATGGCGACGCGCGTCACCCGGTGCCTGTCGATCTCGGCGAGACAGGTCCCGGCGTCGAACGAGCGGCTCGGCAGAATGACGATACAGCCGCCCTGGACGAGCGTGGCCATCATGGTCGTGAGCCCGGTGGAGTGCATCATGGGTGCAGCGGGCAGGGCCACCGGCGGTGCGCCCGTCGTCTTCAGCGCCTCGATGTGGCTCGACACATCCGGGGCGCTCGTCATCCCGATGGCGGCAATACGCTCGCGCGACGGCCACATCACTGCCTTGGGGTAGCCGGTGGTCCCGCCGGTGTACATGAAGTAAAGGTCATCGCCGGATCGAGCGATTCCCAGTGGCGACGGGTCGCCCTCGGCGCATGCGGCCTCGAAGTGCGTGGCGAATGCCGCGACCGGATCCTGGCCCACCTCGAGAAAGCCCTTCACCCGGGGCAACCGATCTCTGAGCGCCTCGACGTGCGGTCGGAACTCGGCGTCGTAGGCGACTACCTCGGCATCGGCATTGTCGAGCAGGTAGTACAGCTCGTTGTCCACGTAGCGGTAGTTGACGTTCGCATGCACGAAGCGGCCCTTGGCGCATGCAGCGAACAGCTCGACGTAGGCCGGGCTGTTACGCAGGTAGAAAGCGACCTTGCTGTCCGGCTGCAGGCCGAATCCCGCGAGGACCCTGGCAAGCCGGTTGGAGCGCTCGTCGAACTCCCGCCAGGAACGCCGGAGATCGCCGAACACCATGGCGGTGCGGTCGGGAAACGCGGCAGCGACGCCCTCGAAGAGATCGCCGAAGTTCAGGTCCGGGAGCGTGCTGGTCTGGGTCACGGATGAGGGCTCGCGGGTTTGGTGGAAGCCGATGCATCGTGCCATATTCCCCGGAGAGTTCTACCCG
>JASFLG010000552.1:0-3271 GCA_050118205.1 Pseudomonadales bacterium | reverse complement strand
CCGGGTGTCCGAACCGGCAACGCTGAGATCGAGCCGGGCGTTGTCGGCCAGATCACAGGCGATCTGCTCGATGACGGCCTCCGCGCGCCTGGGCTGGCTGCTGCCCGCCAGGGCGTCGACCGTGCGCGAGACGGTTTCGGCCAGGGCGAGGTTTGCGCGCATGAATGCGCCGGTCTGGGCGCTGTCGAGCCCGTCGCTCGCGCTGAGGAAGGGGAGTCCGGTCCGTTCCTCGAGCCGCGCCCAGCCGTTCGCCAGTGATGTCTCCGTCGCCGGTCCGGTGCAGGCCGCCATGGACGTTGCCAGGGTGCTCAGGTAGGAGACATTCAGGTTGCGGCCGTCGCCGAAGGACAGGGCGGAGAGCACTCCGTCATTGGCCGCGCCGGTCAGCAGGTCTGTGCCGCCCTCGACCTGAACACGAACGGGAGGGGTCAGGGCCTTGTCGACGTTCACCGTGTAGCTGGCATCGTCGGCGGATCGCGCCGATACGGTGGTGGCGCCCTCGTCGATCAGAACCGTGACGGTGGCATCCGCCAGGGAGGGGCTGCCGACGAAACCGGAGAGCGATTGCGTTCCGCTACCGCGGGCGGGCCTGCTGGCGATGTCGCCGCTGCAGCCGGCGAGTGCAGCGGTTGCGAGGAAAAGAAAAAAGAAGCCGAGCCGCATGGTACTGCATAATCCATACGGCCCGGCATGCTCGGGGAGGGAAGGGCATGTGCCGGTCATGTACTGCTGTCCCGGATCTCTGCCCGGTGTTCCGCTCAGGTGGGGAGATCCTAGAGAGAGCGGCGCGGGCGCGCCTGTGGATAAGCTGTGAATCCGGCCGAAAAGCTGTCAGAACGCCAGAAGGTCCGCCGTGCGGGCCTTGCGGCGGCGGCACCGCTTCCCGACCCCTGTGCCTGGAGATCAGTCGGCGGAATTGCGCCGCGACGACAGGGTGCCGCGGTTGAAGCCGAGCCAGTGCATGCGGCCCCGGTAGCGGGCGTGCTCGATCTTTATGCAGCGATCGGCAATCACGGTCAGGCCGCCGGCCTCGGCGATGCGAATGCCGTCTCTGCTCACCACGCCGAACTGCAGCCACAGGAACTTCGCGCCCATGGCCACCGCCTGCCGGGCAATGTCGGGCACGGCGGATGGATCGCGAAACACGTCGACCACGCCCACCGGCTGGGGCACGTCATCCAGGGAGGGATAGCACGTCTGCCCGTAAACCTCCGTCTCCCGCGGGTTCACGGGCACGACCTCGTAGCCGTGCCGGAGCAGGTAGTAGCCGACGAAGTTGCTGGCCCGTAGCTCGTTGCTGGACATGCCCACCACCGCGACGCGACGCTCGGCCAGGGCACGCTGAATGACTTCGGGGTTCTGGTATGGGGTGAGATCCATGTCAGCCTCCTGCTGCCTTGAAGCCCTGCTCCAGATCCCAGATGAGATCGGCCGGGTCCTCGATGCCGATGGACACCCGGATGGTGCCGGGTCCGATCCCCGCCGCGGCGAGCTCCGCGTCGCCGAGCTGGCGGTGCGTCGTGGTGGCAGGATGAATGACGAGTGACTTGGCGTCACCCACGTTGGCCAGGTGGCTGAACAGGGTGAGGCCCTCGATGAAGCGCACACCGGCTTCGCGCCCGCCCTCGAGGTCGAAGCAGAACACCGCGCCGGCACCGAGTGGGAGGTAGCGTTCCACCAGCGGCTGGTACGGGCTGGTGGGCAGACCGGGGTAGCTCACGGATTCGACCCCCGGGTGGTGATGCAGGTAGCCGGCGATTTCCCTCGCGTTGCGCACATGAGCGTCCATACGCAGCGGCAGGGTTTCCAGGCCCTGGGCGAGCAGAAAGGCGTTGAAGGGACTCATGGCGGCGCCCAGATCGCGCAGGGTCTCGGCGCGCAGCTTCATCAGGTAACCGAACGTGCCGAAGGTCTCGTGAAAGGCCAGGCCGTGGTAGGCCGGCGATGGTTCGGCAATCACCGGGAAGCGTCCGTTCGACCAGTCGAACTCGCCGCTCTCCACCACCGCGCCGCCAATGGTGGTGCCGTGACCGCCGATGAACTTGGTGGCCGAGTACACGACGATGTCCGCACCCCACTCCAGCGGCCGGCACAGATAGGGGGTGGCGAAGGTGTTGTCCACCATCAGCGGGGTACCGTGGGCGTGGGCGATCGCGGCGACGGCCTCGATGTCGAGCACGTTGCCGCCGGGATTGCCGATGGTCTCGGCGAAGATCAGCTTCGTGTTCGGCCTGAGAGCCGCCCGCCAGGCGTCCAGGTCGTCGGGATCGACGAAGTCCAGCGCGACCGACAGTTTGCGGAACAGATGCTTGAGCTGGGTGACGCTGCCGCCATAGAGCGCGCTGGACGCCACGACGTGATCGCCCGGTTCGAGCATGGTGAAGAACGCCGCACTCTGCGCGGCCAGTCCGCTCGCGAATGCCACCGCGCCGACGCCGCCGTCGAGGTTGGCCAGACGTTCCTCGAAGGCCGCCACGGTGGGATTCATGATCCGCGAGTAGGTGTTGCCGTACTCCTGCAGATTGAAGTACGCGGCCGCCGCCTCGGAATCCTCGAACACATAGCTGGTGGTCTGATAAATGGGCAGCGCCCGGGCACCGGTGGTGGGGTCCGGGCGGCTGCCCGCATGCACCGCCCGGGTGTGGAAACCGAATGCTCTCGCGTTGTCCGTCATGGTCCCTGGCCTTTCCAGCTCGCCTGGTGATGTTGGACTGCCAGCGTATGGATGACAACGCGTGGCAGAGACCCGCCGTTCTGAGCACACACCCGCCCCGATGGATGGACCGTGCGTCAGGACGGTGCGAAGCGCACCCGGGTGTGCCGCGGTGGTGCCCCCGTGCGGCGCTTCCGTCCGCGGAGATCGCCGTCGGCACGGGGTTTCCCGCGGCACGGGTGGTTTGGCCTCGATGTTGCACCGAAGGGCTCGAAGCCTGAAGCCCCGGTTTGAGGAGCAGTATGAGAGCACCGACAGGCCCGTCGAAACGATGCGTTGTTCGAGCATCGGCCTTTTCCCTTCTTCTGCTTTTCCCGTTGCTGGCGGGGTGCGCCGGCAGTGACGGTCCTTCCGATGTGGCCTGTGCCGGGTCGCAGTGCATGCTCGAGGAGGCGATGACGCCCTACTACGAGGTCTGCCTGCAGAAACTGTTCGTGGGTGGCCTCGGCTTTCGGGCCCGTCAGGCGATTGCGGAGGAGTTCCGCTACCCGTTCGTCGATGCGAGCGGCTACTTCGAATGGCGTCAGATGGGCGGCGAAGGGCCGGCACCTCACCAGT
>JASFLG010000551.1:0-3280 GCA_050118205.1 Pseudomonadales bacterium | reverse complement strand
ACAAGTTATCCCACGCAAATCATCCCCCGCGCCGCATCGGTCGATCGCGTAATCGAAGCAATCATGGCCCTTCTTATATCATTTTGTTATGAAAACAGGGGCGAGATGACGTTGATCGTGTGCCGTGCAATATTGCACGCGCTTTGCAGGGGCTCCTCCAGGGTGAGTATCTACTCACTTGACAGAATGTTACAAGCCGGTCACAGACTGAAAGGTTTCTGTGACTTATTTCCGGTTTATTGTGTGCTGCAGCATCAGTAGAATGCGCGCCGACCGTAAGGTTCTGGGGTGAGAAGGCCGGTGTGGTGTCCTGTTCGAGTTCGTTCAGGTGCCAGTCAGTGAAGGCCCTTCATTCTCGATCCGACTGGTAACGCCCCCCGCAAGGGACACGAATCAGCAGAAGAAGATGAAGACCGACGACCATCAAAGCAGCACCGCAGACCTTCTCCGCTCCGGGAGCGAGCTGATGCGCTCGGGTTGGCTGGCGGTACCGCGGGTGTTTCGCGTGCTGGTCAGTGTGCACCTCGTCTTTGCGTTCGTTCTCGCTGCCGTTGCCGCGGTTGTCTCATTCAACGGCACTCAACGCGGTCGGGTGCTGGTCTCTTTCGCGGTGCCGGCGGTCGAGCACACCAGTGTGCCCTGGCATTCCGAGGTGGATGCGTTCGGCCACAAGGTGAGCCAGGCTTTTGGCGTGCACCGCAGCACCGCTACCGAGTTCGCGGGATGGATCCTGGAAGCCAGCGAGCGACAGGGTATCGATCCTGATCTGCTGGCAAGCCTCGTGCTCACCGAGAGCTCCTTCAGGAAGGACGCCCGCTCCCACGCCGGGGCCATCGGCCCGGCCCAGGTCCGGCCCGAGTTCTGGAGCGGCTTCTGCGGCAGCAGCGATCTGCGCGATCCGGCGGAGAACATCTACTGTGGCGCCCAGGTGCTGTCGCATCTCCTGGATCGCTGCGGTGACGACACACGCTGTGCGCTCACGGCCTACAACATCGGGCCGTACGGCCAGGAGACCCAGGCCGGAAGCCGCTACGTCACCAAGATCGACGAGTATCACGAGGCGCTTCGCAAAGCTCCGCTCTGATCTGTCCAGCCCTGATCCCGACGCCGTGAACGGGTATCGGGGCCCTGCACGGTTTATGATCACCTCCCAGTGTCAGGGAGCCCCCTCATGACCGACTTCGGCGTTCTCATGTTTCCTACGGACTACGCGATCCAGCCGGTGGCCCTGGCCGGCGCTGCAGAAGAGCGTGGATTCGAGTCCCTGTTCTTTCCTGAGCACACGCACATTCCGGCGAGCCGACGCTCGCCGTGGCCGGGTGGCGGTGACCTGCCGCAGGAGTACTGGCATGCCCACGATCCGTTCGTCGCGCTGACGGCGGCCGCCACGGTCACCCGATCCCTGAAGCTCGGCACCGGAATCGCGCTGGTGACCGAGCGCGACCCGATTCTGATGGCCAAGCAGGCGGCCTCGCTGGACGTGATCTCGGGGGGTAGGCTGCTCCTGGGTGTCGGTGCCGGCTGGAATGCCGAGGAAATGCTCAATCACGGGGTAGCCTTCGAGAGCCGCTGGAAGGTGCTGCGCGAGCGGGTACTGGCCATGCGGCAGATCTGGACCCAGGAGGCCGCGGCGTTTCACGGTGAGTACGTGGATTTCGATCCGCTGTGGTCCTACCCGAAACCAGTTCAGGCGGGCGGGCCGAAGATTCTCATCGGCGCGTCCACGAAGTGGACGTGGCCACGCATCGCCGAGTATGCGGATGGGTGGTTCCCCATTCACCAGGACCCCCGACGAGCGGCCGCGCAGGGTCCGGTCGACTATGCCAACGGCATTGCGGAGGTGCGCGCGGCCTGGGCGGCGGCGGGCAGATCGGGCGAGCCCGACTTCAGCATTTTCGGGGTGGGTCCTGACGAGGTGCGGGTACGCGAGCTGATCGCGTACGGATTCAATCGGGTCATATTCGCGCTGCCCGCGGCGGATGCCGATACGGTGCTGCCGTTGCTCGACCGCTACGCGGCCCTCGCCCACGCCGTCGCGAGTGGCTGAGATCAGTATGGTTCGAGAGCGGCGAGCACCTCGTCCTCGCTGGTGACCTGCAGACTCGCGAGGCCGGCCTGCCGCGCGCCCTCGACATTGTGCGGGTTGTCGTCGAGGAACAGGATCGCATCGGGGGTTACGCCCATCGCTGCAGCGACCTGCTCGAAGGCCGCCGGGTCGGGTTTCCGGACCCCCAGGCGCGAGGAGACGAAGATTTCCCGGAAATGCCGCAGGGCGTCGCCATAGCGGAGGCGCCAGGCCAGCTCGTGAGTCGCATTGGTGTTGGTGAAGGCATACAGCGGCATCCTTCCGGCCAGATCGGCGAGGCGCTCCTGTACCCTGGGATAGGGGCCGACGAAGACGTCGTTCCAGCCGGATTGCCAGTCTTCCCGGCTCATGGCAACGCCGAGGCGGTGGCCGAGCGCGTCGACGTACGCTTCAAAGCTCAGCTCGCCTCGCTCGTGGGCCCGATAGGCCTGGTCTTCTGCCCATCGCTCGTGCAGGATCGCCGGGTCGACACCGCTGCTCGCGGCCCAGCGACGGAACGTGCGCCGGAAGTCCACTTCCAGGACCACGTTGCCCAGATCGAGAAGCAGCGCCTCGATCACCGCATCCGGGCGAGCAGTTGCCGGCCGCGCGCCGACAGCTCGTAGCCCCTCTCGAGGGAATGGGTCAGCCCGAGTGCCTTGAGCTTGCGGATCTGACGTTTGAAGGTCGGCGTGTCCCAGTCGAAGTCTGCTGCCAGATCGCCCGCGCGTACCCCCGGATGGCGCCCGATCGCGGCCAGCGCCTGCTCCGTCCAGGGTGTTTCGGCCCGCGCGTCCATGCGCGCAAGGCGTGCGGCAACGTCGTCTAGCTCCGAGCGGGTCGCGCGCGATGCATCCGGCTGCCGGACGCGACCTGGCCCCAGATAGCGGAGATCGATCCGGTAGACCTCCTCATCGGGGGTGACCTCGAGGAACGCGAGCAGCGCGGTGGCGTCATGGAAACCGGCGGCGACCGCATCGGCGTCGTCGATCGTACCGGCGGCCACGCGTTGGATCGCGGTCACCTCGATCACGCCGTCCGGCGCGAGGTTGTAGCGTCCCCCGACCCGTGCCTGGGGTCGCTTCCACGTCCGGTAGGTCCGCGTCACGGTGCGGGCACGGATGGCGCTCTTGAATTCGCGTGTGAACAGCATTCAGTTTCCGTTCAGTCGGCGCGCCATAGTATGGCACCAGGTTCGCGACGGCGTCCCACGCC
>JASFLG010000550.1:0-3294 GCA_050118205.1 Pseudomonadales bacterium | reverse complement strand
CCTTGTTGACGAACGGCCGGATGGTGCGCCCGACGCACAGCCGGC
This sequence comes from Pseudomonadales bacterium, assembly GCA_050118205.1. Lineage (GTDB taxonomy): Bacteria > Pseudomonadota > Gammaproteobacteria > Pseudomonadales > Azotimanducaceae > SZUA-309. Next base: position 3,249 of record JASFLG010000550.1, on the reverse strand, counting down.
TCGAGGACTCCACCCGGATCACCGTCGCGCCCCAGTCGGCCATGAGCCGCGTGGCGCCGGGGCCCGCAAGCGCCCACATGAAGTCGAGGATCTTCACCCCCTCGAGCGGCAGGGCGGACGTCGCGTCTGTGCTTCCGTCGCCCGCCTTGCGTACCGGCAACCGTTCGAGCTCCTCGAGGATCTCGCGGGTGTGCTCGCCGATCCGCGGGGGGCGGCTGCGCCGCTCCAGCGGCGTGGCGCTGAACCTGGCAAAGGGTCCGGGATAGGCAAACTCCGCAGCCGGGCCGTCGCCGGCGGGTCTGACGAAGTAGTCTCGACTGGCGAGCTGCTCGCTGGTCACCACGTCCTCCACCGTGGACATGGGCGCCAGCAGCAGGCGACGGGCCATCGCGGCTTCCAGCAGCTCCGACTTGGGCTTCGATGCCGTGCAGGCCGCCACGCACTGCTTCACCCGCTCGAACTCCGAAATGGGCTCCTCGCCGGAGCCGAGCGCGAGCCCGTAGCCGAGCCAGTCCTTGTCCCGGGTCGCCTCGTCGCAGAATCCTTCTTCGTAGACGTACTCCATCAGTCGGCGCGTCGCCGGCCCGATGGTGGCGCCGAAGAGATGGGTGATGGACACATGCCCGTCCTTCGCGGGGTAGGTGAGCTGGATGCGCAGGTCGCCCGCTTTGATCCCGCCGGCGATGCGGCTCAGCACGTCGTCCCCCACGGCCGCAGAGAGGCTGTAGCCCTGGGTGGCCATGGTCATGGCCTGCTGGACGCTCACCTCGACGTGCTGGCCGAGCCCTGAGCGATTGCGTTCGTGCAGGGCCACGAGCGCCCCGGCGGCGGCCTCCGCGGCCGCGTGATGCCACGCCTGAGGCACCGCCACGCGCAGCGGAGGGCGGTCCTCGTCGCCGGTGAGCGACATCGGTCCGCCGCTGGCCACCAGGGTGATGTCCGAGGCAGCCCAGTTTGCCTTGGGGCCGGTGCTGCCATAGGGCGTGATGGACACGTGGATCAGACCGGGATTGCGCGCAGCGAGCGTCGCGTCGTCGAACCCCCGTTTCGCCAGGCTGCCCACCGGCTCGGCCTCGATGAGAAAGTCGGCGCGCGCCACCAGGCGCAGAAAGGTCTCCGGATCGGCATCGATGTCGAGCTCGATGCTGCGCTTGCCGCGCGCGTAGCCCCACCAGTAAAGGGAGGCTTCCGGGTCCGGCTCGTCCCCAAGAAAGGGCCCGAGGTGGCGGCCGGGCGCACCGCCGGGCGGCTCGATCTGGATCACGTCGGCGCCGAGATCGCCGAGGATCTGGGCACAAAGCACTCCGTGCGTGTGGGTCAGGTCCAGGACCCGATAGGGTGACAGCAGCATGGGGTTTCCTCCCTTCCCTGCGGAGGAGTTTGCGGCCATCGCCGCGGTGACTGCAACTCAGACGCCGGCCGCTCGCTGCTGCGCTCCCTGGCGTGCCTTAGAAGATGCCCGCCCGCGCGTCCTTCTCGGAACTCACGATGGTCACCGCGCCTTCGAATCCGCCACCCGCCTTGAACTCCGGCGAAGGCCAGCGGTGCCTGGTGACCACGGCCGTCGGTGTCGCGCCGGCCGGGGTGCTCGCGTTCACGATTTCCTGCAGCTTCTTGAAGTTTTGCACCGGCACGGTGAAGCCACTGAACGCATATGGGCACGTCGTGTTGAAGCCGATCCCGAGCAGCGTGCCCAGCTTCACCGGAATGCCCCAGGAGTAGATACCCTCCGCGCCGCACTCGTCGGCAGTTGCGCCGCGGTACTGGTACCCCAGCGCCAGGTCGACGCCGCCGAAGTGCTTGGCGAGATCGACGACGTTCTCCGAGTCCGAAGGTAGACCGCCCTCGATGGTCAACCCGTGCGTGAAGTAAAGGCCGTGGCTGTCCTTGAAGTTGGTCGCGAACTGCAACCCGATGCTGCCAGTGGCCGTGAGCTCGATCCCTGCCCCGGGCATCCCTGAATACGGGAAGCTTGCGGATACGTCGAACACCATACGATGGTGCGGCTTCACCACGTCACGCAGGTTGAGCGCGGCGAGGACCGGGCGGCCGGCGAGCCCGGCTGCCAGGCTGAACGGCCGGGCCGGAGCGAACTGCACCTGGCCCACGCTGATGCCGTAGGTTCTGGGCGGATCCAGCACCTCACCCAGGCCGAGATTGTTCAGATGCCAGGCAATGCGCTCGACGTCACCCCCGCAGATCAGGTCCGCATCGGCGAAGATCGCTTCGATTTTCGCGGATTCGTGGTCGGCGATCCGCAACGCCTTGATCATCCGCTGCATGAACTCCGGGTTCTCGGTGACCAGATCGTCGAACTCGTCGGTCAGCTCGCTCATGTTCAGCAGCTCGCCGGCACGCTCGGCCTGCTTCTGCATCTCCCCGAATGCGGTATCGAGCGCCACCATCATGGCTTCCTTGCCGGGCACCTTGTCGAGCGCGGCTTCCTGGGCGGCACCCGCGGCATCGCCTGCGGTACGGATCGCTGTACGCACGGCAGCCAGTGTCTTCACGTAGCTGCGGCAGGCGAGGTTCTGCGGCCGCCTGCAGACGTTCTGCGTGAAGTCCTCCGCCAGGCCCTTGTCGCAGGACGGGATCCGCTCCCACACCATGCACGGCCGGTCGCCCTCAGCCCCGCACGCAGAGCTCATGCAGGCGCGCGGATCGTCGACCGGAAAGAGCGAACGCGCCGGATGGTCAGCCGGGCAGCGCCAGCAGGCACCACCACCCTTCGGGTCGAAGAATGCGTGCGGATCCTCGTTCGAGCAGCCGAGACTCACCGCGCCACGCGCCAGCTGCGTGGCATCGAAGCGTCGGTCGCTTAGGAACTTCGCCGGCCGCGTCTCCGGAACCCCCGGCTTCAGGCAGGCCGCGTCCGTATCCACGGCAGCGGCGCCGCGGATGTAGCCCGACGGACAGGACCAGCAGCTGCCGCCCCGGATCGGGTCGTAGAATCCGTCGCGGCAGGAGATGGTCAGGGTCTTCTGCTTCGTGGCGGGGTTGTGCACCGTTCGCTGTGGCTTGTAGCACACCCCGTCCGTACCGACCGTGAGCGCGGGATTGTGCTTCCAGCCCGACGGGCATCGATAGCACTTGCGCGAGCCGACATTGGCGAATGTATCTCCACCACAGCTCTCCAGCAGGCTTTTCGTGGTGTGGTCATACGTTGCCTTGCGGGTGTCGCCGTCGATCGTCTTCCTGCAGGCCTTGTCGCCTTTGGCGGACTGAAGACGGTCGGGCTCCCAGCCGCTC
>JASFLG010000549.1:0-3295 GCA_050118205.1 Pseudomonadales bacterium | reverse complement strand
CCGATCCGGCGCAAAGCGCGCTTCTCCAGACAACCGGCGTCGCGCACCAACCTACCTCTCAGCCGACCACGATGTTGAGCAGCTTACCAGGCACGAGGATCACCTTGCGGATGGTCTTGTCCTCCACGAACCGGGCCACGTTCTCGGCGCCGCGGGCGGCTGCCAGCGCCGCTTCCTGGTCGACGTCCGCCGGCACCTCCACGTGGCCGCGAACCTTGCCGTTCACCTGCACCACCAGCTCGATGCGATCCTGCACCAGAGCAGATTCGTCCACTTCCGGCCAGCTCGCCTGAACGAGCAGCCCGGGCTCGCCGAGCGCCGTCCACAGGGCCTGGGTCGCGTGCGGCGCGATGGGTGAGAGCACGATCAGGGCGATCCTGAGCGCCTCCCGTACCGCCGCCCGTTCGTTCCCGTCGGATGCCGCTGTCCGCGATGCCTGGTTGACAAGCTCATGAACGGCAGACACCACGGTGTTGAACTGAATCCGGCGCCCGTAATCGTCGTCGGCGCGCGCCAGGGTCTCGTGCGCCTTCCGGCGCAGGTCCTGCGCGTCCGGGCCGAGACTCGCCGGATCGAGCGCGCCCACGGGACCGTCGGTCAGGTGATCCTGCACGAGCGTCCACAGACGTTTCAGAAACCGTCCCTGGCCCTCGACCCCGGCCTCGGACCACTCGAAGGACTGATCGGGGGGTGCTGCGAACATCATGGCCGTGCGCACGGCGTCCGCACCGTACTTCTCGAGCAGGTGCTGGGGATTGCCCGCGTCGCCCGCGGACTTGGACATCTTCCTGCCGTCCTTCAGGACCATGCCCAGCATGAGCAGGCGCAGCCACGGCTCGTCGGAGTCGAGAAGACCCTCGTCGCGCATCAGCTTGTGATAGAAGCGGGCGTACAGCAGGTGCAGGATGGCATGCTCGATGCCGCCCACATAGTGATCCACCGGGGTCCAGAACTTGGCCCGCTCGTCCACCATGGGCTGGTTGGAGTCCGGGCTGGCGAATCGCGCCTGGTACCACGATGACTCCATGAACGTATCGAACGTGTCCGTTTCGCGCCGTGCCTCGCCCCCGCACTCCGGACACGTGGTGCGATAGAAGCTCTCCATGGTGGTCAACGGCGAGCGCACGCCTTCGAATCTGACCTCCGTGGGCAGCATCACGGGCAGGTCTTCGTCGGGCACCGGAACCACGCCGCACTCCGGGCAGTGAATCATGGGAATCGGGCAGCCCCAGTAACGTTGCCGCGACACCCCCCAGTCACGCAGACGGTAATTCGTCTGACGCCGGCCCCGCTGCTTCGCCTCGAGCGTGTCGGCGATGGCGTCGAAGGCTTCCTCGGAGGTCAGCCCGCTGTACTCAACGGAATTGACCAGCCGCCCATACGGGACGTAGGCGGACGCTTCCAGATCGCACGCATCGGCGTCGGCCGGGTCGGCCGGCTCGATGACCTGCCTGATCGGAATGCTGTACTTCCTGGCGAACTCCCAGTCCCGCTGGTCGTGGCCGGGCACCGCCATGACCGCGCCCGACCCGTACTCCATCAGCACGAAGTTGGCCACCCAGACCGGCAGCGACTCCCCGGTGAGCGGGTGCACGACGGCGAACTCGGTGGGCACGCCGGACTTCTCCATGGTCGCCAGATCCGCTTCCGACGTGGTCGCGTGCGAGCAGGCCTCGAGGAAGTCGGCAACCTGGGGGTCCGTCTCCCCCGCCTGCACGGCCAGGGGATGGCCGGGCGCCACGGCAACGTAGGTGACCCCCAGCAGCGTGTCGGGCCGGGTCGTGTACACCGTGAGCACCTCGGGCGATCCGGCCACCGGGAAGTCGATCTCCACCCCTTCCGAGCGGCCGATCCAGTTCCGCTGCATGGTCTTCACAGAGTCGGGCCAGTCCGGCAGGTTGTCGAGCTCGCCGAGCAGCTCCTCGGCATAGTCGGTGATCTTCAGAAACCACTGCGGCATCTCCCGCCGCTCCACCAGGGCACCGGAGCGCCAGCCCCGGCCGTCTTCCACCTGCTCGTTGGCGAGCACGGTCTGATCCACCGGATCCCAGTTCACCACCGCGCTCTTCCGGTACGCCAGACCTTTTCTGAAGAGGCGAGTGAAGAACCACTGCTCCCAGTGATAGTAATCCGGGTCGCAGGTGGCGAACTCCCGGCTCCAGTCGAAGCCGAAGCCGAGCGCCTTCATCTGGCCGCGCATGTAGTCGATGTTGTCCTTCGTCCAGCGCGCCGGAGGAATGCCGTTCTTGATCGCCGCATTCTCCGCCGGCAGGCCGAACGCGTCCCACCCCATGGGGTGCAGAACGCTGTAGCCTTTCAGCCGCTTGTAGCGGTTGATCACGTCGCCCAGCGTGTAGCAGCGCACGTGCCCCATGTGCAGCTGACCGCTCGGATACGGAAACATGGCCAGGCAGTAGAACTTCTCCTTCTCGCTGGTCTCGGAGGCCTTGAAGCACTCCGACGATTCCCAGAGCGCCTGTGCATCCTGCTCGACCTGATGCGGGTCGTAGGGACTGCTCATAGTTCTGACGATCAATGCAAACGGGGGCGCGAAATATACCAGCTATTCCGGGGGCTTTTTACCGCCCGCCGCCGGGTGGGCACGGCGGCCGGTCGCCGCCAGAACGAGCGCCAGGAGCAGCAGGAGCCCGTACAGCGGATAGGGACCCAGCCGGTTGAACGGCGTCTGGCCACGCATCACCCGGTACTCGCCGGTGAGCACCCCGGCCTCGAACCGGGGCAGGCGTGCCAGGACCACGCCCTGCGGGTCGACGATGGCCGTGATGCCGTTGTTCGTGGCTCGCAGCAGCCAGCGGCCATTCTCCAGCGCCCGCATCCGGGCAATGCCCAGGTGCTGCCAGGGGCCGATGCTGTCGCCGAACCAGGTATCGTTGGAGATGGTCAGCAGCACGTCCACGTCCGATCGCACCAGCTCCGGGTAGACGATCTCGTAGCAGATGGCCATGCTCGCTCGCTCACCGTCCACCTTCAGTGGCGCCTGGGCCCAAGGTCCCGATTCGGCGTGGGACATGGGCAGATCGAAGAACTCGATCAACCCGCGGAGCAGTCCCTCGAGTGGCACGTACTCGCCGAAGGGCACGAGCCGCCGCTTCACGTACTGGCCGCTGGCGGTGCCGAGACCCCGGGCCGTGTTCAGAAACGCGTAGGCGCCGCCGGGCTGCACCTCCAGCGCCGGCAGGCCGAGGATGAGCGCCGACCCACTCTCCCGGCCGCGCTCATCGAGCACCTCGAGCAGCTTTCCCGCCTGATGCTCGAAGACCGTGATGGCCGCTTC
>JASFLG010000548.1:0-3299 GCA_050118205.1 Pseudomonadales bacterium | reverse complement strand
GAGGCGATGATAGGTGGGAGCAAAGTCATGGGGCGCCATGGAACTGTCGTAGCGAATGCCGTTCTCCAGGAGCAGCCTGGTCCAGCGCTCGCCGAGATTACCGCCGGGCAGCCGGTGTCCTACCGGCGCCTTGCCACTGATGCGTTCGATGCACTCCAACGACCGCAACAGGATGCCGCGTTCCTCCTCCAGCGTGCGTTTCGAGCTCGGGCCCTCATGACAGTAGCCGTGATAACCAATCTCGTGACCCGCGTCGGCGATCTCGCGGCAGATCTCCGGGAAAGTGTCGATCGTGTGACCCGGAATGAACCACGTACTCACGATGCCTTCGTCGTTCAGAAGGCGCACCATACGTTCGGCGCCCACCCGGGCACCGAACTCTCCGCGGGAGATCAGGTTCGGCGAGCGCGTCCCTCTCGGTCCGACCCATATCGAGATCGCGTCGAAATCGAACGACAGGCAAACGTTAATCTTCTTACTCATCTTTCATCCGGATCATGGCCCTCCCGACCAGCCCGCTATCGCATTCTAGTATCATATCGGTCACGTTGCGGTCGTCGGGTGGGGGGAAGACGCAATGCTCAGGCGATACACGTGGACCATGGCATCTGCTCTGCTGGCGCCCGTCACGGCGACCCATGGAAGCATCGAGAGGCGGCCTTGACAGCAACCGGCGCCACGCGCAGTCTGGCGTGGCGTTCGAAGGGCGCACCCTCGCCTGCGGAAAGGACCCAGTCCACCTTCACCTGGCTTGCAGCTCAAGCACATCAACCTTCTTTCAGTCCGATTCAGCAGGCGGCGGATCAACGAAAGGAGGTCCTGTGAGCAGACCACTCCCTGCGCGCCCCAATCTGGATCATCTGAAGCGCGAAGCAAAACGCATCCTGCGAACCCTCAAAGCCGGAGAGCCTGGCGCGCTGCCACTGCTGCGCTCTCTGCCGAAGTACGCCGGCGTGACCGACACGCACGTCACTGGGTCCGCGACCCTGCTGGACGTGCAACAGGCGCTCGCCCGCGACTATGGTTTCGCCGGCTGGCCCGCCCTGAAGCGCTACGTCGAATCGAGAACGCCCGTCCTGTATCCATTCAGGCCCGTGTTGAGAGTCGCATCCTACGAGGAAGCGCTCGACCACTATGCCGACTGGCTGGGCTTCAAGCTCGAATGGGACTGGCGCGAGGCGCCGGGGCAGCCGGTGATCGCCGCGTTCTCGAGGGACGGCGTCGAGTTCATGGTCAACGAGTATCCGGACACCCTTGGACCGATCGAGCTGCACCTGAACGTGAAGAACCTCGACGCGTTGGCAGACGAATGGAATGCCAGGCGACCCGGATCGGCCGAGGTGCGGCTTGGCCCACCCGGCGAGTTTCCGGAAGTCCGGATAACCGATCCGTGGGGGAACGTCATCGCGTTCGAAGGCAAGGACGATGCCGCCGAGCAGAAACGGAAGGCGTCCATTCTCCCGAAGATGCGCGCGTACGCGCAGGCGCAGCTCGATGCCGGTCGCGGCTTCCCGACCCCGGAGGAGATCCGGTCCGTCGTGGGTCCGCCGCTCGCCGGCGCCATCGACGTGCTGAACGAGTTTCCTGACTACGGGGAAGCGTACGACGCGCGACACTCGGACGCCTGACGGATCCTTGCGTCGACCCATCGGATGGACTTACTTCGAAACGAGGAGTAAAAGCTGATGTGATCAATCAGGCCACGGAGAGCCGATCATGGCACACACGACACCGACGATGTTCGCTCACGTCGTATACAGAACGCGGCGGATTGCAGAGATGCTCGACTGGTACAAGCTCGTGTTCGACGCCGAAGTCCACGCCCGAAATCCCGCGATAGCGTTTCTCTCCTATGACGGAGAGCATCATCGCTTCGCGTTCCTGGATCTGAATGTGGTCCGGCCGGACGACACAGAGACCGACAAGCGAGGGCTGGTGGGGGTCGACCACGTGGCCTACACCTACGGGTCGCTCGATGATCTCCTGGATACCTACGAACGACTCAGGGACAACGGAGTAACCCCTTACTGGTGCGTGCACCACGGGATCACCGTCTCCATGTACTACAAGGATCCGGACGGTAATCAGATGGAGTTTCAGGTCAACTGCTTCGACTCAGGGGACGAAGCGGTGGGCTACATGAAGGGGCCCGAGTTCGAAGCCAATCCGGTTGGCGTGGAGTACGACCCCGAGGACTGGCTGGCCAGAGCACGCGCAGGCACACCTGCAACCGAGCTTGTGAATCTGCAGGTCAACGAGCCTGTATCTCCGATCAGAGGCGCGCTCGGCGAGTAGAAGTCCGGATTCGACTGGCGACCGTTTCAAGACGCTGCGCACACGAACACCATCGGCTATGGCCATCACCATCTATGGGTCGCCACATTCCAGAACGACGCGGGCGCTGTGGATGGCGACGGAGTTGAATCTCGAGTACGAGCACGTGTCCTACGAGTTCGATGACCCGCGGCTCAAGCAACCCGAGTATCTGAGTCTGAATCCGGCAGGCACGATTCCCACCATGGTCGATGGTGACTTTGCGCTTTCCGAGTCACTTGCCATCAATCTCTATCTGGCGAAGAAGTACAGTCAGCCGGGCGACGGATCACTGTATCCCGACAGCATCGAGCAGGAAGCCAGCGCCATCCGCTGGTGCCTGTTCGCCCAGGGTCACATCGAGCCGTGGGTGCAGAAGGACCTGCTGCTGGCAGACCTGATCAACGCCATTGGACGATTGGGAGATGGGATGATCAACCGGTCGCTCGGCGTGCTCGACCGGGCACTTGCGGATTCCGGATGGCTCGTCGGGGAGAGGTTCAGCGTCGCCGATCTCAACGTCGCCGGCATTCTCTCCCCATCCAGGAGCAGCGCGCTCGATCTGTCGGACTTCCGGCATGTGCAGGATTGGCTGACCCGATGCTACTCACGACCTGCAGCAGTCCTTTGCCGGAGGCGCTTCAATCCATGAACGGCGGTGTCGCTCCAGCCGGCAACCCCACCTCGAATCCGTTGAGCGTCATCGAGACCAGCCCGTAGAAGCCGCAGAGGCCGATCAGCTCCGCCACCCCGGTCTCACCGAACTGCGCCTTGGCGGCGGCGAACGTCGCGTCGGAGAGCTTGTGATCATTGTGGATCTCGCAGGCCAGCGCGTACGCTGCCGCGTCGCCCGGATCCGCGAGCTCGGGCTGCTCGCCCGCCCGTATGGCGGCAATCACCTCCTCCGGCACGCCTGCTTCGCGCGCCATGGGCTCGTGCGCCCACCACTCGAACTGTGCCTGCCAGAACTGCCCGGTCACCAGAAT
>JASFLG010000547.1:0-3303 GCA_050118205.1 Pseudomonadales bacterium | reverse complement strand
ACGTACGACCGGGAATCCGGCCGATGCGGACGCGGACGTCGCGCGGCTGCTGTCGCTGGCCGGAAGGCGACCCCGACCCCCCCGGGACGTGGAGGCGCGGGTCCGGGCGGCGACCCTGGCCGCATTTGAGGCGCTGCCCGAGCCGGCGGCGGGGCCTACGGCGGCGGAGCGGAACATCGCGCCGGAGAAACCGGGGGCCGGCGGAAAGCGATTTCGGTCGCGCCTGGCCTGGGGGCTAGCGGCCAGTGTGCTCGTGGGCCTGGTCGTGGGCCGATACCTGGTCGAGGAAGTGACGCCGCCGGCAGGCGAGATCCTTTTCGCCACGGGCGGATACACCGTGCGCGGCTCACCGGTCAATGCCGACGCGCTGGCCGCGGGCGCGATCGTCCGCACGTCCAGCGAAGGTCGCCTGCTCATCGGACTCGGGCCCGGACGCGAGGTCCGCATCGATCACGGATCGAGCCTCACCCTGCATTCCGACTCGGAGATCTGGCTGCACAGCGGTCGAATCTATCTGGATCTCTCCGGCCCGAGATCCGTGGTGGTGGTGACCCCGTTCGCGACGGTGACCGACACGGGCACCCGGTTCGAGGTGCAGGTGCGGGAAGAGCACCTGACGGTGGCGACCCGTGAGGGTGCGGTGGACGTCTCGCTGGGGGATGAGACGATCCATTCCGCGGCATCCCCCAGCGCCGCCGAGGAGCTGGTGATCGACCGGCTGACGGTTGTCGGCCGCAACCGGTTGCCGACCACCGGCGCCCGCTGGGCGTGGACCCAGTCGGCGCGCCCTCTGTTCAGCGTCGCCGATCACAGCGTCAGGGAGTATCTTGTGTGGGCTGCCCGGGAGAGCGGCAGGCAGCTCGAGTTCGCTTCGGACGTTGCTTCGCAGCAGGCGGACCTCCGCCGGCTGGGTGGCAGCGGCGAGGTCGACGCGGATGCAGCATCCGTGGAACGCGTGCTGGCCGCGTCGGCGTTCCGGCTCCGTTCAGGTGATGCCGGCAGGTTGATAGTGGAGCTGCGGTAGAGCGCGGTCGTACGGCGACAGGAGAGGGGCTTGGGTCGAACCGGTCACATGCCCCGCCAGGCGGGGATCTTCGTGCTGGTAGTGCTGCTGGCGGCATCGGGTTCGGCGCGGGCGTCCAGCGAGCGTCTGATCGACGTGCTCGAGACCTACGAGGCGGACGGCTTCCGCTTCGTCTACTCCACCGATCTGGTGCGGCGCGACAGCATCATCGACATTGATCTGAGGGGCGACAGAACAATCGCCAGACTGCGTTACGCCCTGGAGCGCATCGGCCTGGATCTGGACGGTTACGTGCACAAGGGTGAGACCACCTGGTATGTGGTGCCCGCCGATGTCGGCAAGCCGGCCGCCGGTCTCGAGGGTCGGGTCACCGCCGCCGACTCCGGCAGGCCTCTGGCCGGTGTCAGGGTGGAGGTGGACGGTGAGGTGGCATTCACCGACGACGACGGCCGCTTCCGTCTGGCGAGCGCAGCGAATCCCCGATTGCGCGCGAGCCGGGAGGGTTACGAAGCGGTCGACCTGACCGGTGATCGCCTCGACCAGCTGCTGGAGATCCGCATGCAGCCGGCGCCCGTTCTGGAGGAAGTGGTAGTGGTCTCCAGCCGCTACGCCATGGAGCGCTCCCACTTCGGGTCCGAGCACACGCTCACCGGTCAGGACCTGCGCACGGTGCCCCAGTTCGGGGACGACACGCTGCGTCCCGCGAGTCGCCTGCCGGGCACGGCTTCCAACGGGCTCTCCGCGCGTCCCTACATTCGCGGCGGCCTTCAGGACGAAACCCTGGTTCTGTTCAACAACGTGGAGCTCCTGGAGCCGTTTCATCTCAAGGATTTCCAGAGTGTGTTCTCGAGCTTCAACCCGTCTCTGGTCGACACCGTGCAGGTGTACACCGGTGGTTTTCCCGTACGCTATGGCGATCGGATGAGTGGGGTGATGGACATCAAGCCGCTCGAACCCTCGGCCGGCTTCAGCGGCGATCTGATGCTGAGCTTTCTCACCGCATCCGCGGCTTTCTCCGGAAGCACGGGCGATGGTCGGGGATCCTTCGCCCTGTCGGCACGCCGGGGCAACCTGGATCTGCTGCTCGACGTCATGGACCCGGACCTCGGGAATCCCCACTACCGGGATTTCTTCGGTAACTTCCGCTACGCGCTGAACGACGCGACGGCGATGGAAGCGGGCTTCATCATCTACGACGATGACGTAAAGCTGACGGATCTGGACACCGTCGATGGTGAGCTCGGAAGGTCGATCTACGACAACGGCTACGGCTGGCTGCAGCTGCACCGCAACTGGAGCGCGCGAAACCACTCCACCACCGTGCTCTCCTATGGCCGCATCCGCAACGACCGGCGGGGATTCCTGGTGGATGTGGATCTGGAGGACGGGAACGGCTCGCTCGTGGACCAGCGCGACTTCACCGTCTGGCATCTCGGTCACCGCCAGCGGCTGTCTCTTTCCCGGCGCCTGCGTCTCGAGCTCGGTGGGCGTCTGGACTACCAGCGCGGCAGCTATCACACCCTGATCGAGAAGGAACTCGGCGTGCTCGGAGCGTTGCTCGGGCAACCGGTCGACGAGGCCCGGGAGATCGTGACGCACCCGGACGGGCCGAGCGGTGGTCTGTTCGCGTCGGCACGCATTCTGCCGGCGGACTGGCTGACCCTGGAAGCGGGCGTCCGCTGGGATGCGCAGAGCTACACAGGCACGTTCGACGATCAGGTGAGCCCGCGCTTCAGCGCGTTGCTGGCCCTCGGCCGCGATACGGAGCTGCGTCTTTCCGCAGGACGCTTCTATCAGCCGGAGCTGATCAACGAGCTGCAGACGGCGGACGGTCTGGGGGCGTTTCAGCCGCCGCAGTACTCCGATCACTACATCGCCGGGATCCAGCATACGTTCCCGAATCTGGACCTCGAGCTGCGCATCGAGGCCTTCGCGAAGAAGGTTCACCATCCGAAGCTGCGCTTCGAGAATCTGTTCAACCCGCTGCGGCTCATGCCGGAGCTCGCCTCCGACCGGATTCCGGTCGCGCCGGAGAAGGCGCGGGCGCGTGGCGTGGAGGTGTCCCTGGCATACCAGCCCGGCGAGGCGCTGCGCACCTGGATGTCCTTCACGCACGCCTACGCGGACGACGAGCTCCGCGACAGCTGGGTGAAGAGAGGCTGGGATCAGCGGGACACCGTGTCGGCAGGCATCACCTTCTCGCCCGGGCACTGGGTGTTCTCCGGTGCCGTCCTCTGGCACTCGGGTTGGCAGACCACGCTGCTACCTCCGGTCATCGC
>JASFLG010000546.1:0-3306 GCA_050118205.1 Pseudomonadales bacterium | reverse complement strand
CGACCTGCCGGTCTACTATCGGCAGCGGGCGCGCACCCTGCCGCACCTGGCCGATCTGGTGGCCCGGGTCTGCGCAGGCGCACCGGGCAACTACCTCGTCGCGCTGCCGTCTTTCGCCTATCTCACGCAGCTGGCGGCGGCGCTGGCCGAGCGGCATCCGTCGCTCGCGCTGAGCGTCCAGACGCCGGGGATGAGCGAGGCCGAGCGCGATGCGTTCGTGCGCTGGTTCCAGGCCGACGGCAGAACGCGCGCCGGCCTCATCGTGCTGGGCGGTATCTTCGGGGAGTCGGTGGATTTCAGCCACGCGAAGCTCGCCGGCGTGGTCTGCGTCGGTGTGGGTCTGCCTCCGGCGAGCACCCTGCGCACGGAGATGAGCCGCCACTTCGAGGCCAGGCTCGGTGCCCGCGGCGGGGAGATGGTGGCCTACCAGCAGCCGGCGATGACCAAGGTGCTGCAGATGGCCGGCCGTCTGCTGCGTGGCCCGGACGACCGCGGCGTGCTCTGTCTGGTGGACGACCGCTTCCTGAAGGCCGAGTTTCAACGTTTCTTCCCACGCCACTGGCAGCCGGAGGCGATCCGGGCGGCCGGGGTCGGAGCGCGTATCGAGAAATTCTGGCAGGCAACGTCGGACTTGCCTAGACTCGTCGACTCACGGGCCACGGCGGCCCTGCCCGCCGTCGAAGACCCGCCCTGACGTCAGCCCCCGGAAATCAACGTGAGCACCGAATCCACCGTCCGCCGGACCAAGATCATCTGCACGATCGGTCCCGTCACCTCCAACTTCGAGACGCTGGAAGCGCTCGCGCTGGCGGGGATGAACGTGGTGCGGCTGAACATGTCGCATGCGGATCATGAAGATGCCCAGCGGATCATCAACTGGATCCGCACGCTGAACCGCAAGCTGAGCTATCCGGTGGCCATCCTCCTAGACACCCAGGGTCCGGAGATCCGCACGGGCGAGCGTAACGAGCCCATGGACCTGAAGACCGGCGACGTGGTGACGGTCACGGTCAGTCCCGGCGACGTGGAGCGCACCTCCATCCACGTCAACTACCAGGAGCTGATCGACGTGCTGCAGGTCGGCAACCGCATGACCGTGGACAACGGGCTGATCAACTTCGAGGTCCTCGAGAAAGACGGCGAGAAGCTGGTCTGCAAGGTGCTCGACGGTGGCACCCTGGGCAGTCGCCGGCACGTGAATCTGCCCGGCGTGCGCGTCAATCTGCCGGCAATCACCCAGAAGGACCGGCGCGACATTCAGTTCGCCATGGACAACGACGTGGATTTCATTGCCCTCTCGTTCGTGCGCACCGCTGAGGACATCATCGAGCTTCGCGAGTTCATGGGCGCGAAGGCGAAGAACGCGAAGATAATCGCCAAGATCGAGGACCAGGAAGGCGTGCGCAACATCCACGAGATCGTTGCCGCGGCGGACGGCGTCATGGTGGCCCGCGGCGACCTCGGGATCGAGACGAACATCGCCGACCTACCGAACATCCAGCGCCGGATCGTGCATTCCGCGGCCGAGGGCGGCAAGCGGTCCATCGTCGCCACGCACCTGCTCGAATCCATGATCGAGAACCCGATTCCCACCCGCGCGGAGGTCACCGACGTGGCGAATGCCATCTACGAAGGGGTGGACGCCGTCATGCTCTCGGGCGAGACCAGCATCGGCAGGTATCCGGTGCGCTGCGTCGAGCAGCTCGATGCCATCGCGCGCCACACGGAGTTCTGGCCCGGCCTCGGCTACGAGCAGGATCTGGTGGCGGACACCGACAAGCAGCACATCGCCATCAACGCCGTGCAGCTCGCCGAGGACATCCAGGCCAAGGGCATCGTGGTCATTACCCGCCGGGGGGTGACCGCCGATCTGGTCACCAGCGCGCGCCCCCATTCGGTGCCGATCTATGCGTTTACCAACCACTCCCAGACCCGGCGCCGGCTGACGCTGAACCGGGCCGTGATCCCGCACCGCATGGAGTTCTCTTCACAACCCGAGAAGACGCTGCAGCGGGCGCTGAGCATTCTGAAGGAGCGGGAAGGCTTCGGTGCGGGGGACAA
Source organism: Pseudomonadales bacterium (assembly GCA_050118205.1). Classification (GTDB taxonomy): domain Bacteria; phylum Pseudomonadota; class Gammaproteobacteria; order Pseudomonadales; family Azotimanducaceae; genus SZUA-309. The sequence goes on along the minus strand of JASFLG010000546.1, from coordinate 1,245 downwards.
GGTCATCGTCATCTCGGACGTTCTCGCGGAGTTCAACTCGGATGCGATTCAGTTGCGGCACCTTTCGTGAGTTTCGGGTAGCAGAATCGCGAATATTCTGTGCTCGCGGTTGTCGGACGACGCCTTCGGCTAACAAAACGGTAACGGTTCCGGAGCCGATCCGCCGTTAGACTGTCAGCGCTGAATACAGCATCCGCGCCGATACCACCACCAGCAGGACCCCGAACGCGCGTCGCAGCGGTAATGGCGCCACGCGGTGCGCGACCTTCACCCCCAGCGGCGCGAACAGCATGCTCGCCACCACGATCCCGGCGAACGCAGGCAGGTAGACCCAGCCGAGCATCCACGCGGTCGGCTCGCTACCCAGGCCGGACACCACGTAACCCACGGTACCGGCCAGGGCAATGGGTACCCCCAGCGTGCTGGAGGTGGCCGTGGCCCGGTGCACCGGGGTATTGAAGTAGATGAGGGTGGGCACGATGACGTTGCCGCCCCCGATGCCGGCAATGCCCGAGATCAGGCCGCCGCCCGTGCCGAGGCCGGCGGACAGGAGCCGTCCGGGTGCCCGGCGGTGCGCGGACGGTTTCCAGCTGGTGAGCATCACGAAGGCCACGAACAGCAGAAAGACCCCGATGAAGCCGCGGAAGACGAGCGTGGGTAGCAGAGCGGCAAAGGAACCGGACAGAAAGCTGCCTATTATGAGGAATCCACTCCATCGTCGAACGATGGCCCACTCCACCATGTCGGAGCGGATCTGGGTGACGGCCGCCGCCGCGGATGTAAACACTATGCAAGCGAGCGAGGAGGCCACGGCAATGGCAGTGGCGTCGTGGGGATCGAAGAGCCCCCCCACATCGAAGAGAACAATGAGCGCCGGGACGATCACCACACCGCCGCCGATGCCCAGCAGACCGCCCAGAAAGCCGCTGACAGCGCCGATTGCGGCGCAGGACCCGAAGAACAAAAAGTGATTCAATATGACTGAGTTAGGCCAAAGAGCGTGGAGTCTACTGAAGTTGCAACGAGCGCAGCAACGCGATGCTCGGTGCCGCGGACATGCCCGCGGCCGGATGGCCGCGCTCGGCCTGGTGATCGCCGCTCTCGGCTTCTGGGCGGCGGCGGCCGGTGCTTCGGAGCGACGTATCGAGCTGCCCAATGGCGATGTCTACGAGGGCGACGTGGTCGACGGCATGCGCACCGGGACCGGAACGTATCTCTGGGCCGACGGGCATCGCTATCAGGGTG
>JASFLG010000545.1:0-3306 GCA_050118205.1 Pseudomonadales bacterium | reverse complement strand
ACTGGCTGCAGCTCCGTCCGGGCGAGGTGCTCGAGTGCAACGGCTGCCACGATCCCGCGAGCGAGGCCCCCCACGGCCGCCTGCTTGCCGAGGCGCCGTCTTCCTGGGCCGGGGCGCCCGTGGACGGGTCGCCGTTTCCAAACACGGAGCCGGCGCTGTTCGCCAACACGGGTGAAACCATGGCCGAGGTGTGGATGCGCATCAACGGCCCCCGCACCCCGAGCGTGAGTCTGGCCTACGACGACGACTGGACCGACCCGAACGTGCGCCCCAAGGATGCTTCGTTCCGCTATGCGTACACGGATCTGTCCACCACGCCGCCGGTGGATCCGGGCTGTGTGGGCCTCTGGTCGGCGCTTTGCCGGGTGACGATCAACTACGAGACCCACATTCACCCGATGTGGGGCGTGGAGCGGCCGGTGCTCGACGGCATGGGGGTCGAGGTCGCCAACAACCGCTGCACGACCTGTCACTCCGATACGGACGACATGATGATGCCCATGGTGCCGGCGGCCCAGCTCGACCTGACCGACGGCACGTCCGATCAGGAGCCGGATCACTTCAAGAGCTACCGCGAGCTGCTGTTCAACGACGACGAGCAGGTGGTCGATGCGGGTGGCAATCTGGTCGACGTGCTCGTTCAGGACACCGACGACAACGGCAACCCGCTGTTCGTGGTGGATGCCAACGGGGATCAGGTGCTCGATGCGGACGGCAATCCGATTCCCGTCATGGTGCCGATCAGCGTCTCGCCGTCTTTGAACGTGGCGGGCGCCAACTTCTCGCCGCGGTTCTTCAGCCGGTTCGCTCCAGGCGGCACCCACGAGGGCTGGCTGAATGACGCAGAGTTGAAGTTGATCTCAGAATGGATCGACGTCGGCGGGCAGTATTACAACAACCCGTTTGACGTTCCCCAGTGAGGGCACCGGCCGGAAAAGGATTGACGGCATGACAAGGCACTTCGGTTACACAGCGCTGCTGGCCATTCTGGCGACCGTGCTCGCCGGGCCCGCGCTGGCCATGCCGAACCCCTTCAAGAAGTACCAGCCCGTGGTCGTGGTTTCCGACCCGTACATCGAGATGCATACCGGCCCCGGTCGCGGGTATCCGATCTTCTACGTGGCAGGGCAGGGGGACAGGGTCACGCTGCTGAAGCGCAAAACCGACTGGTTCAAGGTGCGCATCCCGCGCGGCAGCTTCGATGAGAAGGAAGGCTGGGTGCACATAGATCAGCTGCAGCACACCCTGGACCTGGACGGCAACCCGCTGCTGATTCCGAAGTCGGGGATGGAAGCATTCGTCTCGCGTCGGTGGGACGCGGGGCTCGGCGGCGGCAATCTGGAGGGAGCGGCAACGATCAGCGCATCGCTCACCTTCAACCTCAATCCCTACGTCGGTATCAACGGCGAGGCGACCCAGATTCTCGGTGACTACTCGGACGGCTACATGGGCACGGTCTCCGTGCTGCTCAGGCCGTTTCCGGAGTCGCGTTTTTCGCCGTTCTTCGAGATCGGTACGGGCTACATCCACGTGCAGCCGCAGACCACCATCGTTCAGGCGGAAGACCTGAACGACGAGATCGTCCATGCCGGCCTTGGCGCGGACTTCTATATCAACAGGAAATTCATGCTCCATCTGGAGTACCGGCGCCACACGGTGCTGACGAGTCGGAACGACAACGAAGAGCTAAACGAATGGAACGCAGGATTCAGCATATTTTTCTGAGCGGCGCGACGGTCCGGACGATCGTCCTTGCGCTGATCACCACGGGCAGCCTGGCCATTGCGTTGCCAGCGGCTGCGGCCAAGCCGAAGGCGGAGGATCTGAACCTCGAGCCGCTGGTGGTTCGGGAACCGGAACGCCGTGAGGTGAAGGTCGACCGCATCGACAGCGAGAACTTCGAGATCGGCATCGCGGGCGGGCTCATGAACGTTCAGGATTTCGGCACCGACTTCACCACGAGCGTCTGGCTTGCCTATCACGTGACGGAAGGATTCTTCGTAGAGGGTCAGTACGGCAAGACGACCCTCGGCCAGACCAGCTTCGAGCGGCTCTCCGGTGGTGCCGACCTGCTCACCGACGCCCAGCGCGACATGCGCTACTACAACGTCTCGGTGGGCTACAACCTGTTTCCCGGGGAGTCCTTCCTCGGCAGGCGCTGGGCCTTCAAGGGCGGGCTGTATCTGATCGGCGGGGTCGGCAGCTCCGACTTTGCCGGTGACGAGCGATTCACGGTCAACGCCGGACTCGGCTACCGGCTGGTTGCGACGGACTGGCTGGCATTTCACGTGACGGTGCGCGACCACATGTTCGAGTCGGATCTGCTCGGCAGCAAGGATACGTACCACAACATCGAATTCACCGGCAGCCTGTCGCTGTTCTTCTGAGGAATCGGCCGCGGGGTAAGTCATGAAGATCATTCTGAAATTCGCCGGTATCGCCCTACTTCTGTCCGCCGTTGGCGGCTGCGGCTCCATGGCGCTGAAACCGTGGGTCAGTCCCTACGAGCGTAACAACCTGGCGGACCCGATCATGAGCTTCAACCGGGCGCCCGTCTCGGGTTCGTACATGCACCACGTGCATCAGGCGCGGGAAGGTGCCCGAGGCGCCGAAGGCGGCGGTGGAGGTGGCTGTGGCTGCAACTGATCCGCTTGTGATTCCGCTCTTCCGCCGGCGCCGGCGGCTGACGCCGCTCGGTGTGCTCGGCCGGGCACTGTCGTTCACGCTCGGATTCCTGCTGGTGGTGTGCGCGGGTCGCAGCCACGGTGCGATTCTGCCCGAGGACCGCTCCGACGTGATGTACCACGGCTACAACGGTGGTGGTCTGAAGGTGGAAGGACCCTCGGTGCTGGTTCGCAAGGCCTACAAAGACAAGTTCTCGGCCTGGGGAAACTACTACGTGGACATGATCTCGAGCGCCTCCATCGACGTGGTCACGACGGCCAGCCCGTACACCGAGGAGCGCACCGAGTACAGCGTCGGGCTCGACTACCTGCACGGCAAGACCAGCATGGGCGGCTCCTACACCAACAGCGAGGAGAGCGACTACACGGCCAACTCGGCCCGCTTCAGCATCAGCCACGACTTCTTCGGGGACCTCACCACGGTCGGTATCACGTATGGCCGCGGCTGGAACGAAGTACGCCGCAACGGCGACGACACCTTCGATGAGACCTCGAAGACCCAGAACTACCGCCTGGATATCTCTCAGATCATCACCAAGAACTTCCTGGTGAACATGAACTACGAGGCGGTGACGGACGAGGGTTATCTGAACAACCCCTACCGCCAGGTGCGATTTCTGGA
>JASFLG010000544.1:0-3307 GCA_050118205.1 Pseudomonadales bacterium | reverse complement strand
CCGCGCTGATCGGGCTGCACGGGGCCGACGTCGAGCTGCAGCTGGGCGCGAAGCGCATCACAACCACCCAGCGGGCGCTGCGCGACGTCTGGGCCGGGCGTTACGTCGTGCTCTGGCAGACGCCACCGGGCTACAGGGGCAACCTGCGGCTCGGAGAAACGCACGAGACCGTCGGCTGGCTCCGCGAGCAGCTCTCCGGGCTCACGTCGCGGCCGCTCGCGAGCTCGAACCCCAACCTGTTCGACGAGAGCCTGCGCGGCGCGGTCCTCGAGTTTCAGTCCGAGGAGGGTCTCAACCCCGACGGCATCGTCGGGCCGGACACCTGGATTCGGCTGTCCAGCCGGCTGCGCCTTCCCCAGCCGAGCCTGGCAGGCTGACCGTGTCCTACATTCTCGACGCGCTGAAGAAATCCGAGGCGGATCGCGATCCGGACACCCGGGCAAGCCTCGCCTTCGAGCAGCGCGAGCATCGTCGCCAGCGCCTGTTGACCTACGTCGTCCTCGCCGCCCTGCTGGCGAACGCGCTGATTCTGGTCTGGGTGTTCATGCCCGAGCGGTGGCGACCGGCGCCGGCTGCGACCCCGGCGACAACGGGCCAGAAGTCGTTGCAGGACAGCCCGACCGCCACGCCGCCGGCGCCGAACGCCGGGCGCGACATCGAGCCACCGCCGCCCGGCACCCCCGCGCCGGCAGCGGTCCCGGCAATACCCGCCCATGCGAATGCCGCCACTGCGGCACGGGCGACCGTGCCGGGCGTGAGCGCGGCCCCAGGCGAGACCGTCATCGGCCCGGACGCCGCGGCCGTCGCCGTCGCCGCGGCACCCCAGCGGCTCGCCGACCTGCCGCCGGATGTCCGGCGGCGGTTTCCCGAGCTCAACTTCTCCACGCACGTGTACGCCGACGAGCCGGACCTTCGCGCCATCGTGGTCAACGGCACGCGACTCATGGAAGGGGACCGGATCGGGAACGTGACGGTGCGGGAGATCACCGAGGACGGCGCGGTGTTCGCCTTCGAAGGGCGGCTGGTGGTCGTACCGGTGCTCGAGAACTGGAACTAGTGTCAACAGACTCCTGAGGCCCTGTCCGGCCGGCTCGTTGTATCGACGTCACACGGCCTGGCGCCGGCCTTCCTCAGTCTGGGTCCGCTGATAGACGCGGCTCTCGATGAAGATCCGCACCATGTCCGTGTCCAGCAGGCCCTGACGCGCCTCGTCCTCCAGAATCGACAGTGCCCGCTCGACGGGCATGGCTTTCTTGTAGGGACGGTCCATGGCGGTGAGCGCATCGTAGATGTCGCACACCGTCATCACCCGGCTCGCGAGCGGAATCTGCTCGCCGATGAGCCCCTGGGGATAGCCGCTGCCGTCGAGCTTCTCGTGATGCGCACCGGCGATCTCCGGCACGCCGGCGAGCTCCGGCGGCCAGGGCAGCACCGCGAGAAAGTCGCGGGTGTGGTTGACGTGGGACTGTATCTCGCGCCGCTCGTCGGGGGTGAGGCTGCCCTTGCGTACGGACAGGGCCAGCAGGTCCAGGTCGGTGATCAAACCGTTCAGAGTTCCGTCGAGCTCCCGGTAGGCGTACTCGCGGATCTCGCGCAGCTCCTCCACGACCCCGACGTCCAGCACCGACGGTTCGTTTGCCTTCAGCACCATGGCCTCGAAGTCACCGAGCAGGGAAAGCTCCGTTGCGAGGTCCCGATGCACGCGGCGCCGGGCCACTTCGATGTCCGCCGGCTGATGATGAAGCATCTCCAGCTCGCGCTCCACCGCGCGGCGGCGCAGCCGCTCGCGCTGCAGCTCGATCCGGTACTGAATGAGCTCGAGGCGCTCATCGGTCAGCTTGTTCGCCTTGAGCAGAATGTTCTCGCGCACACCGACCTTACCGAAGTCGTGAAGCAGCGCCGCGTAGCGGACTTCCCTGATGTGCGCATCGGACAGCGACAGATCGCGGAAGCGCGCCAGACCCGACCTCGGCAGTGTCTCCAGCAGCGTGACGGTGGTGTCCGCCACCCGGAACGAGTGCCCGCTCGTACTCGGATCCCGCTGTTCGATGGTCTTCACCGAGGCCTGAACGAAACTTTCGAAGAGGCGGTTCACGTCGCGGATCAGCAGATTCTTCTGGATCGACACCGCCGCCTGGCTCGCCACCGCACGCAGCAGCTCCACGAGCTCCTCGCCGAACGGTATCGGCTCGTCCTCGACCGGATCAATCCGGTTGATGAACTGCAGTACACCCACCACCTTGTCACGGTGATCGCGCATCGGCAGCACGAGCATCGAGACGGTCCGATAGTTCATCTGCGCATCGAAGCTGCGGTTGAACTGGTACGGGGTGCCTTCCGGCAGCTGGTAGACGTCGGGGATGTCCAGCTCCTCGCCGGTAAGGGCGACGTAGCCGGCCAGGGACTCGGCGGTCAGCGGCAGGCGCTGCTCGATGAAAGGAAACTCCCGCGAGTCGTTCTGAGCCAGCTTGAACACCACCGCCGGCTCGTCCTGAGTCTCGTCGATCAGATACAGCGAGCCCGCGTCGCAGCCCGCCAGACGCCTGGCCTCGAGCAGTATCGTCTCGAGCAGGTCCGAGAAGTTCATCTGGGTGGAAAGCGACAGGGCGATGTCCGATAGCTGGCCCATGCGCTGACGGCGGGCGCCGACCTCACGGAACAGCTCCATCACCTTGAGATTGCGCCGCCAGTGACTCTCACCGTGGCTGAGCAGTGTCGCGAGCGCCGCGTCGTCCGCGTCGGATGGCACCAGCAGGTCCAGACCCGGGTTCGCGTGCGCCGCCACGAGCAGGGCGTGCGGAAAATGGCGCCGCACACCGTCAGCGCCCGCATCGATCACCAGCACGAGCGCGGATTGCTCGTCGATCTCGTCGCTGGTGCAGACATCCACGGTACGAACGGTCCAGCCGCGTGCCCGGGCTCCCTCGCTCAACCTTTCCGCCAGTGCAGCGCTATCCCCACGACCGGTGCTCTCCGGTGCGGTCTGGGCGATGCAGAAGGCCGGCCTGCTGCTGTCCAGAGCCATAGACGGTGTGTTCCCACAGAAAACAAGCTGCAGTATGCCGTCTGCACGCCGGGTGAATATGGACGGGCGTCACATCCGCGTTGAGAGATGTGTCTTTTCCTGAGCGGGACGCAGTACCTGCCGCCTTCGGCGGCGACCGTCAGAGCGTGGAACCCGAGAGGCTGTCAAGCCGACGTTCTATGTTGGCGAGGCGCGTGTTCACCTGCACACGGTAGGCATCGATGGCGGCGACCGCCTGCTCGTTCTCCTTGACCCGGTTGGACAGACCCGCATTCAGCGAGG
>JASFLG010000543.1:0-3318 GCA_050118205.1 Pseudomonadales bacterium | reverse complement strand
AGACCCAGAACTACCGCCTGGATATCTCTCAGATCATCACCAAGAACTTCCTGGTGAACATGAACTACGAGGCGGTGACGGACGAGGGTTATCTGAACAACCCCTACCGCCAGGTGCGATTTCTGGACCCCGGCTCGGCCAGGGGCTACAGCTACCAGGCCGAGGTCTACCCGGAAACTCACACGTCGAGCGCGTTTGCGCTGCGCGGCATGTATTACCTGCCGTACCGGGCGTCTGCCCGCGCGGAGTTCCGTACCTACTCGGACACCTGGGGGATCAAGGGCTGGAACGCGGAAGTGGGCTATGTGCACCCCTTCTCGGACAATCTGGTGGTCGAGGCCAGCTACCGCTACTACACGCAGAACGCCGCGGACTTCTACTCAGACCTGTTCCCGTATGCCGACTCGCAGAACTTCCTGGCGCGGGACAAGGAACTCGCGACCTACCAGAACCACACCCTCGGTGCAGGGGTGACCTACGGGTTCAACCTGGGGTGGGGGTTCCTGAAGCGCGGCGAGGTGAGTCTGCTGGTCGACTACATGATGTTCGACTACCAGGACTTCCGCGATCTCCGGGTCACGGACGTGCCCGCGGGCGAGGAGCCGCAGTACAGCTTCAACTCGACGGTGCTCCGGCTGTTCGTCTCCTTCTTCTATTGAGCGCAACCGGGCGGCCGGGGCGGGAAAGCGTACCGGAGACTGCCGCTTCCCCCGTATAATGCGCGCCCTATGACAGTCCGAACCCGCATCGCGCCATCGCCGACCGGCGATCCCCACGTGGGCACTGCGTACATGGCGTTATTCAACTGGGTGTTCGCCCGCAGCCAGGGCGGCCAGTTCATTCTGCGCATCGAAGACACCGACGTGGCGCGCAGCACGCCGGAATCCGAGCAGATGATCCTGGACTCGCTGAAGTGGCTCGACCTCGACTGGGACGAGGGCCCGGACGTGGGCGGCCCGCACGGCCCCTATCGGCAGAGCGCGCGCAAGCACCTGTATCTGGAGCACGCCCACGCGTTGATCGAGCAGGGCCACGCGTTCTACTGCTTCTGCACCGCGGAGCGGCTGGATGCCATGCGCGAGGCTCAGCGCGCCGCCGGCGAGAATCCCCGCTATGACGGCCAGTGCCTGGGCCTGGCGGCGGACGAGGTACGTGCCAGACTCGGCGCCGGCGAGGAGCACGTGATCCGGATGCGGGTGCCGGAGGAGGGGGTGTGCCGTTTCGAGGACGTGTTGCGCGGCGAGATCGAGATCCCGTATTCCCAGGTGGACATGCAGGTGCTGATCAAGCACGACGGCTTCCCCACCTACCACCTGGCGGTGGTGGTGGACGACCAGCTGATGGGCATCACCCACATCCTGCGTGGTGAGGAGTGGATCAACTCGGTGCCCAAGCATCTGCTGCTCTATGAGTACTTCGGCTGGACTGCCCCCGTGCTCTGCCACCTGCCCCTGCTGCGTAATCCGGACAAGAGCAAGCTGTCGAAGCGCAAGCACCCGACCAGCGTCAACTACTATCAGAAGATCGGCATCCTGCCGGAGGCGCTGATCAACTACCTGGGCATGATGGGCTGGTCCATGCCCGACGAGCGGGAGGTCTTCTCGCCACAGGAGATGGCCGACGATTTCGAGCTCACCCGTATCCGTCTCGGCGGCCCCGTTTTCGACATGGAAAAGCTCTCCTGGCTGAACGGCCAGTATCTGCGCGGCCTCGACCCGGATGCGTTCATGGATCGGATCGCGGCCTGGGCATTGAACCGCGAAAACCTGGCGCGCCTCGTGCCGCTGCTGCAGGAACGCACCGAGAAGCTCTCCGACCTCGCCGGCCAGGTCGATTATCTTCTGGGCGAGCGCGCCCCGCTCACGCTGGAGCACTTCCAAGCGGGCAAGCTCGACCTGGACACCCAGACCCAGATACTCGACCACGTGAGTCGGGCATTCGATGCGCTCCGTCACTGGGAGCGGGATGCGCTGTTCAGCATCTGTCAGGACCTGGCGAACCATCTGGATCTGAAGATCCGCGACTTCCTGTTCCCGCTGTTCATCGCCATCTCCGGACGGACGGTGTCGCTGCCGCTGTTCGATTCCATGCTCTTTCTGGGTCCGGACCTGACCCGCATACGGATCCGTGACGCCCTCTCCGTGCTCGGGGTGTCCAAGAAGCAGAACAAACGACTCGAGAAGGCCTACCGGGACTACCTGGGCGGGCAGCCGACGGACAAGGGAGTAAACGACACGTGATGGAAATCGAGTTCTACGGCGCGGCGGGTCACGTCACCGGCTCCTGTCATATCCTTCGGGTCGGCGACGCCACCGTGCTGCTCGATTGCGGCATGATCCAGGGCGGCGATCGGGACGAGGCCAAGAACGCGGATCCCTTTCCCTTCGATACCGGCGAGATCGACGCCGTGATCCTTAGTCATGCCCACATCGATCACTCCGGGCGCCTGCCGCTGCTGGTGAAACGGGGCTTCCGGGGTCCGATTCACACCCAGAACGCCACCCAGGCGCTGATCGGCATCCTCCTTGCCGATTCCGCCGATCTGGAGGACAGCCACGTCCGGCGCGAGAACCGGCACCGGGCGGAGAAGAACAAGCCGCTTCTCGAGCCCCTGTACACCCAGCGCGACGTGGACGACGCCCTGGAGCTGACGGTGGGCCACAAGTACCGCGAGCACGTGCGCGTCGCGCCCGGCATCACGCTGCGCTACCTGGACGCGGGGCACATCATGGGGTCGACGGTGGTGGAGCTCACGCTCGAAGACGCTGGCGAGTCCCGGGTCCTGGTCTTCAGCGGCGACCTCGGTCAGTACGACTCACCCATCCTGCGCGATCCGGAATCACCACCGAAGGCCGACCGGGTGATCATGGAATGCACCTACGGTGACCGGCGACACCGTGAACGGGCGGCATCCATCGAGGAGATGGGCCGGGTGTTCCACGACGCCTGGGACCAGGGCGGTAACGTGCTGATCCCGGCATTCGCGGTGGGACGCAGCCAGGAGCTTCTGTATCACCTCGGCAAGCACTACGAGGCATGGGGCATCGAACGCTGGCAGATCTTCCTGGACAGCCCTCTCGCCATCGAAGCGAGCGAGATCTACTGGCAGTACCCCAATCTGTTCGACGCCGAGGCGAAGGAGATCTTCCGGGAAGAGGTCGTGATGCCGGAGCTGCCCAATCTGCACTTCACCCGCTCGGCCGACGAGAGCCGGGTGATCAATCGCATGACCCGTGGCGCGATCATCATCGCCGGCAGCGGCATGTGCAATGGCGGCCGCATTCTGCATCACTTCCGGCGCAACATCGACCGACGCGA
>JASFLG010000542.1:0-3324 GCA_050118205.1 Pseudomonadales bacterium | reverse complement strand
AACACGATGGACAATACCGCGACGGCGGCGATCAGCTGCGGCAGCGGCGCAATGGCCGCAGTCAACAGCGGCAGGGCCGCGCCGATGGTGAACGTGCCGGCGGATGCCATGGCTGCCTGAATCGGTCGCGCCCTGGCTATCTCGGTGATCCCGATCTCATCGCGGGCATGCGCACCCAGCGCATCGTGGGCCATCAGCTTGCCGGCCACCTCGTCCGCGAGCGCCTGTGGCAGACCCCGCTCCACATAGATTCTGGCGAGCTCGGCGCGTTCCCACTCGGGATTTTCCTTGATCGACTGCTGCTCCAGCAGGAGATCGGCCTTCTCGGTATCCGCCTGGGAGCTGACCGACACGTACTCGCCGGCGGCCATCGACATCGCACCCGCGACCAGTCCGGCCACCCCCGCCACCAGGATCTCGCCGCGAATCAGATCCGCCGCTGCCACGCCGACCACCAGACTGGCCGTCGAGACGATGCCGTCGTTTGCGCCAAGAACCGCCGCGCGCAGCCAGCCCGTGCGGTGCGCCCGGTGCTCGTGAGGATGATCGTGGTCGTCGTCCGGGCGCTCCGGCATGGGTAACGCTCCTGAGAAAACCGAACGATAACCCGAAAGCATTCGCTGCTCACCCGTGCCTCATTCGCCCTCGGTGTTCTCGCAGAGGTTGTTGAGCTTCAGGAGCGTCTGCTTCGTCTGCTCGTACTCCTCGGCGGTCATCGCCCCTTCGTCCAGCGCTCGCTTCAGGTCGATCAGCTGCTGACCGACCGACACGTCCCCGAGCCGCACCGATGTGTTGCCACCGTTCCAGCAGCCGCCGAGCAGCACCAGAGTGAGCAGCAGCGTACTCGCGAGGCTCAAAGACAATCCGTGACCTGATCGCTTCACGGCCGATAACTGCATCGTTTTCTTCTCCCTGCTGAATGTTCAAGCGTCCCGGGGCGGCACCAGTCCGAGGGCCCGCATCTGCGCCGCCATTTCCGCGGCCCCGCTGCCGGCTTCCACCTCGAGCGCGGACACCACCCCCAGCCGATCGGCTGCGCCGCGATTCTGGCTCAACTTCCACTTGCCACGCAGCTCGGTGAGCCCGATCTCGAGACCAACGATCCCACCGAGCATCCGGTCGAGGAACTCCCGCGGCGCGTCCGTCAGCTGCCAGGGCGTTTCCCGCGCCGCTTCAAAGGTTGCCGTCAGGCGGTTCAGCAAGGCTTCCAGCCAGTCGCGTTCGTGGATCCAGGTGATCCGGCCACGCGCCTGGACCATCATGTAGTTCCAGGTCGGCACCACGCGCGCGTCTTCCTGCTTCGACGGGTACCAGCCTGGCGATACGTACTGCTCGGGCCCGCTGAACAGCACCAGCACCTCACTACCGGCGGACACGCTGCGCCAGACAGGATTCGCTCGGGCAACGTGCCCCTGCAGCACGCCGTGATCGCCTGATCCGGCGTCCAGCAGCAACGGCACGTGCTCGGCATCGAGACCACCGGACGTGCCTGCCACCACCGCGGCAAACGGGTGCCGCCGGATGAATTCCTGCAGCACGTCCGTTCGCGATTCCTCGAAATGAGGCGGCGTGTACATCACGGTTCTCCTCTGCGGGTCGCCAGCACCCGGGGCATGACTGCGAACACCAGGAGCATCAACAGGTAGACGCTCCCCGCGATGGGGTCCCGCTCGGCGAGATACTGAGAGATGGACAGGCCGCGGACACCCAGCACGACAGAGAATTCGACCACGACGAGGACAATCAGCGCCAGCACCCCGGAGGCCAGGTGGCCGCTACGGGACGCGGGGAAACGGCGAACGACGAGTCGTGCGGAAAGGACGATGACGACGAGCATCAAAGGCGCCTCGGCAAGCTCCGCCAGGCGGTCGCCAACCAATGGGACGAGCCACAGCACCCGAACGACACCGAGCAGGAATCCGGCACTGAAGACCAGTCCGAAGTAGACGATACCCCGCATCACCATTCGGCCAACTCCGCCCATCACGTGTCAGTTCTCGAGGTGATCCGCCAGCACCTCGCGGATCACCTGCATCGCGCGATCTGCCCTGACCGGAATCGTCGTCCTGTAGTAGGGGAGCGCAACGATCGCTGTGGAAAGTGCCAGTCCCCGGCCTCGCGCCCAGGTGGCGTCATCGAACCCCAGCGCTTCGCGATAGGTGCGCCGGCTCTCGCCGCGAAACAGATTCCAGGCCGGAAGGAGCTCGGTAGCGGGGTCCCCGACACCCAGGCCGCCCCAGTCGATCACCGCAGTGAGCCTGCCTTCCTGGTGCAGCAGATTATCCGGTGCCAGGTCACCGTGCAGCCACGTTGGCGGCCCGCGCCAGACGTCGGCGGCGAGATCCCGCTCCCAGGCCTGCGTGACGGCCATCCCATCGATGAGATCTCCCGAAGCCTCGATGGCACGACGCGTCATCTCATCCCGGTCGGCCAGCGGCACCCCGCGCCAGAAGTTGTGTTCACCCGGTGCGGGTCCGCCAGCCGCATCGATTGCGAGCAGGGCGCGTACGAACTCGGCAAGCGTGACGGCCGAGGCGACCGGATCGCTCAATCCGGACAGGGCAACCTCTTCGCCGTCCAGCCAGCGCAGGACCGACCAGGCTGCCGGAAACGCCTCGCTTGGCACACCACGCGCGAGCGTCTCGGGTATCGCCAAAGGCAGGTGCCGCGCGAGCTCTGGCAGCCAGCGATCGAGCTTGTCGACCTGCTCGGTTCTGGCAGGTCGGTAGGGCAGGCGCACCACAAGGTCTCGGCCAAGCCGGTAGATCGCATTCTCTGTGCCGGAGGTCGCAACCTTCCTCACGGGCAAACCGGCCCACCGCGGAAACTGCTCGGCGATCAGCCGCTCGACGAGGCGTTCGTCGCTTTCTATCTGATCGGCGTGGAGCCTCGTCATCGCCGCAGTGCGTGTTTAACGGCGCACCTCATAGCAGAGCTCCACCATCCCGTTCCGGTACGCCTTGACCTCGGCCAGGTGGAGCGGGAGGTCCTGCTCCAGCGCCCCGAAGAACGGAATCCCGTCGCCAATGAGGATCGGCACCATGTGCGATGAAACCGTCCAGGCTGGCAACCATGTGGATCGTCACCCTCGAATCGGCCTTCGTCATCGTTGCCGCCTCCCAGCCACGCACTACTACCGATCAGTCGGACCCGGGGAACGCCTCGAACTGCGGCGCATCGCCACCGATATGGTCCCAGGGTGCCTTGGAGCCCACGAAAATGTGCATCTCGATCTCAACGCCCGGGTCTCCATCGACGCATCCCAGGGTCAAACCGTGCACCTCTCCGTTCCAGAGCCCACAAAGCGTCGAGCCGCAACGGCTG
>JASFLG010000541.1:0-3332 GCA_050118205.1 Pseudomonadales bacterium | reverse complement strand
CCTTCAGCTACCACGATGTTGAAGAGATTCAGGATTCCTTGCTTGAAGCAGGATTTTCTGAGGTTGAGACGGTCAATATTCCGTCTACCTCCAGAATCCGCTCGGCTGAAGATTTCGCGAGAGGATTGATATTCGGCAATCCCATCTACGACGAAGTGATCGAGCGGGGCGGAGATGCCGAAGAGGTATGCGCAGCAGTTTGTCAGGCAATAGCGATGCGTCTGGGTCCAGAGATGCCGCTTGAAGCGCTCTTTGTCAAAGCCTCCAAAGCGGGATGAAATGCCTGGCCGCCAGGCTCCGTCGGAACTGATCCGTACTACAGCAGGTTCAGTTTCCCGTCAGCGTTGCGATAAAGGTATCGAATCCGAAGTCGAATCTGGCATCGACGCCAAGCAGAAGGATTAGCGTAACCGCGATCGGCGCCAGATAGCGCACGAAAAGTCGCCAGAAACCGAATAGGCGGTCGTCGGTGTTGCGAAGCTCTTCGCGCATGATCCGACGTGGCGCTACCCACCCCGCAAAAATCGCAACAAGCAATCCACCGAGCGGTAGCAGTACGCCACCGCTGGCGAAGTCGACCCACTGACCGAGTCCGGAAACCAGTACGGTCGCCGTACCGATCACCCACGCAAGGACCCCGGCAATCACAGCCGAAACCGTTCTGCCCAGGCCGAACTGATCTTCACCAACGGTGGATAGGGCAATGAGAATTGATATCGAGGTGGTAAGCGCCGCAATGAAAGCCAGAAAGAAGAACAATCCGCCAACAACCGAGCCCAACGGCATGTCCGCAAAGACTCTTGGCAAGGCGTCGAATATGAGCTGGGAGCCCGCAGCAGGATCGAGGCCGTAGGCGAACACTACTGGAAAGATCATCAGGCCCGCGACGATGGCCACCAGCGTATCGGCGCCTGCAATGATTGCTGCGTTGCTACCGATATTCTGATCCGCCGGTAGGAACGACCCGTACGTCATCATCAGGGCACCGCCGACCCCGATAGAAAAGAATGCCTGGCCCAACGCAGCAAGGACGACTGACGGGGTGAGCGCCGAGAAGTCTGGTGAAAAGAGATACGTGACCGCTTCGCCGGTAGCGCCCGTAATCAGTGCGTAAACGCATAGCCCGGCGAGCATCAGAAAGAACATGGGCATCAGAAAAGTGACGACGCGCTCGATACCACCGTGAAGACCTCGCGAAACAATCGCCACAGTGGCCGCCATGAATATCGTATGCCAGAACAGTGCGTAAGCCGACCCGGTGTATAACGAAGTTTGCGTAGTGTCGCCCGCGATGCGCCCGGCGAATTCACCGCCAAAAGACATCAGGGAGTAGGCAATCACCTGACCGGCAACAACGCTGTAGGTAGTGAGGATGCCAAATGCTGCAAGAATGCCAATCCAGCCGACAATGGACCAGCGCCCCGATCTGCTGCTGTCCAGCGCGAGTTGTCGTGTGGATCCGACTGCGGACAACCCCTTGTGGCGTCCGATAGCGAGTTCGCCCATCAGGATCGGGTAGGCTACAAACACAACGCACAGAAGATAGACAGCAACGAAAGCCGATCCCCCGTTCTGTCCAGTAAGAAACGGAAATCGCCATAGATTCCCAAGACCAACGGCCGAGCCTATGGCCGCCATCAAGAATGCAAACCGCGAGGTCCATTCTGGTTTAGCCAGGGCCATGAGTTATTCTCCTTCTTGTTGGCTTCACGGACTGCAACGCGAGTTGAGAGCGGACGTCAATCGCACGTTCCCGTCAATGGTAATGCCGAATCCGGGGCGCAGCTGACCGGGGCGCGGGTTCTCAGTCCGTTGCACGCCAGCTCTGCCTGCGTCCTCGCGTCGCCGGCTTCTGCCAGGTGACTACCAGGGCGCGCTCGATCAGCAGCTCGAAGATGGGGTCGTCCGCATCGAAGCTCGGAAACGGGATCGCGGCCACCACGGCCGCCCGCTCCGTCGGCTCCTGCACCAGCCGGGCCGTACCGCCGATCTGGAACTCCAGGTCGTCCGCGCCCACCAGCGCGTGCAGGGCGTAGCGGCCGTTCGTGGTCAGGTCCCGAACCTTGGGTGTGTGCGCACCCACGGACAGGTAGACGCCTTCCCCGCTGAAGATCGGGCAGACCGGCGCGACCCGGGGTCGTCCGTGGCCGTCGACCGTGGCGAGAATGCCCACCTCGCCGGCATCGGGCCGATATAGAAGTGAGGTGCCGACCGCGGCGATGTCCGGCGCCGCCGCCGCGAACGCCTGCCAACTCACGCCCGTTGCCACAGCCGCGCTACGCCGCGTACAGCGGCGAGGAAGCCTTCATGAAACGGAGCATCATCCGGAAGGTCGCGACCAGCGCACCGTCGGGCCGGCGGGCGCTGGTGTCGAACCACACGTACTCGGTCTTCGGGCTCTGCCCGACGGCGATCACTTCGCTCTCGATGAGGTAAGGCTGGCCGAGCAGCAACGGACCATCCCGGTGACCGATCTCTATGGCACCGAACAGGCCGACAGCATCGCTGACCAACGGGCGAAGCGTTCGGGTCGGCGGCCCCCAGAAGTACTGGACGAATGTGCACGGCGCGGCGACCGGCGCCCCCCACTTCTCACCGGTCCGGTACTCGGGCAGCGGATCGCTGATCAGCCCCGTATCGTAGCGCTCGAACTGCAGCGTCGGGTCGAGGATCTCTTCGAAGCGCCCCAGCGACAGACCGGGCGTCACGTTGCGCAGAATGCGCAGCTCCGACGGGTCGCAGGGGCGCAGATCCCGGGCACGCAACTCGGAACCGCCGTGGTCGCCAATCGCCGCGGTGCCGGTGCAGACCAGCATCCCGTCCTCCCGTTCCATCCAGACCCGGGTCTGCGTGTGTCCCGCCGCCAGCGCCTCGGCGCAGACCTGCACCCGCTCTCGATCCACGGTAGCCGCCTTGAAGTCGAGCGACAGGTTGCCGGAGCGAAACCATTCATCCCCGAAGACCCGAAGCAACACCGGCGGGAACTGGTTCATGTGAACGTCCCCCGCCACCGTGCCACCCCGAAAACCGAGGTCCGCCGCGGTATCGTCGTCGTGAATGCTCCCCGCGCCGGCATCCGCGGACCAGTTCACACCCGACCAGAGCGCCCCCCTGATGACTTCCTGCATGATCGTTCGCCTCACGCCCACATGTGCGAGCCGCCGCAGACCGTCAGCGCCTGCCCGGTGATGTAGCCGCTGGCATCGGAGGCGAGAAACACGGCCAGACCCTTGAGGTCCTCCGGCTCGCCGAGACGTCGCAGCGGAATCGCCTCGTTGGCCCGCTTTGCCGCCTCCGGGTTGTCCCAGAGCGCCTTGGCGAAGTCCGTCTTG
>JASFLG010000540.1:0-3332 GCA_050118205.1 Pseudomonadales bacterium | reverse complement strand
GCGATCGCAGGCGTCAGCCGCCGGCTGCGATGAATTCGACACGAATACCGCCAGGAATGGCGCACATCATGTGCCGTATGGGCCCCTCGCCCAGCGGCTCCGGAGCGAACTCGATCTGCACGCCTTCATCCAGCAGGAGATTCGCGTATAGCTCATCGAGCGCCTGGAGGTCTCGCACGCTCAGCGCGAGATGATGCAGGCCGATCACGTTGTGACGATCGAAAGGGAGGGCCATTGAAGCGCTCTTCGCCTGCCACAGCGTAATCATTGTCGAGCCGTCGCTCAGAAAAGCCGCTGGATAATCCGGGACCTCTCCCACCTGGATGTAGCCGAGGACATCGGTAAAGAACGCTTTCGTCCGGCGGAGGTCCGGGACGGTAAGGCCGACGTGATGGACGCCTTGGGTAGTCGGCCGGATCGGCGGGTGGGTTGTTTCGTCCATGGTGTTCTCCTCAACTCAAGGGATGATCATTGGGCCCTGTCTGGTGTGCGTTTCGTGACTGCTCCGGGGCTGCGCCGGAATCGGACCAGCGAAGTGGCATGGCCCCACGAAGGAGCCATCCATGACTCAGCGAGAAGCGGACGTAACGCTGTGTGGATTGGAAATCCCGATGCCCGGGTTCGCCCCAGCGGATCTCGGCCGTCCCCGTGAGGTACAGCAGGTCTCCGCGGTCGAAATCGGGGAAGAGGAGTCCTGCGCGTGGATCACATTGAATGTTGCCGAGGGTGTTGAAGAACCGGTTGCCGGGATAGTCCGGGAACGCCAATGACGCGCTGCTCTTCACTCGAACGAAACCGGGCCGGCCGCCGCGATGAGAGACGTCCCCGGCGCTGCCCGGCTGGTCGTTGGGGCCCGAGTAGTGCGTCGCAATGAAAAAAGTGTCTGCCTGGTCGACCAGCACTCCTGCGATGCCATCCAGGCTCGTCACCGGGTGGCGCCGTGATCCGGTCGGTCCGACCCATTCGAACGCGCGCGGATGAATGTACTTCGGACAGTTGCCGAGGGTCTGTGTCACCTGCACGTCGAATCCGTGGGGGGTTGTCATCAGGCGTCCCGACAGCCGACTCCTGCGCCGCGAGTGCAGCTCGATGCCGAGCACACCCACGGTCCGACCATCCGCCAGGGCATTCTCCAGAGGGTCACCTGGCAGCGGCAACGCGCCGACGGACAGCGTCTTCGCATCTGGCGTCGAGATGAAACCAGGTCGACCGAACACCGGCGATGCCCAGACCGACCCGGCTTCATCGAAAGCTGCAATCAGCAGCATGGGAAGCTGACCGTAGAGGGTCCGCTGTTGCGTGGGCATATGGTCGCGGATGACACGCGCTCCAATCGCTTCGACACTGTCACGAACGCCTAGCCTCGTTTGAATGGCGCGCTCGCCCGCATGGAAAGGCGATGCGTTCACGCTATTTGCCCCGAAAGATTGGCAGCGGCCTCGGGCTGACGGAGCAGGCGGCTCAGAACCGAACCGCGGGCCAGGAAGAAGCGGGCGAGGCGCTGCGGATAGTCGTCCACCACCGCGGTGCGCACCGATGGACGCATGGCGAGCTCCCGGCGCCATCGGGTGACATTCGGCACGTTGTCAAAGAACTCGAGATCGGTGAAGGCCTCGATGACATCGAAGTACCGAAAGAGCGGGGCGAACGCGGCGTCGACCATGCTGAACGATGCGCCGTTGAAGTACGGGCCCTGGCCGAACTCAGACTCGAGCGTTCGGAAACGGGTACGTAGAGTTTGCGCTTTCTCGTGGAAGATCGCGTCGTCTCGGGCGTTGTAGAAGCCGGCGATGACGTCGAGCGTGCTCGAAGCGTATTCGATCCAGGCGCGGTTTCTCGCCCGGTCGTAGGAATCGCTCGGGTGCAGAGAGCGCGGCGTCACCTCGTCGAGGTATTCCGTGATGACCGCGGACTCGAACAGAGGCATCCCGTCGGTGAGCAGAACGGGAACTTTGCCGAGCGGAGAGATGCGATTGAACCAGGCCGGCTTGTTCGCCAGGTCAATGAACTCCAGATCATGCGGGATGGATTTTTCCGCGAGCACGATTCGTGCACGCTGCACGTACGGACACAGATAGTGGCTTATCAGTTTCAGCGTTGGTTTCGTCATCGGTTTCTGCTCCTTACTCCTGATGCGGTTGGGGCTGGCGCGGCCGCCCGAGGCTCGCCGCGCAATGTAGTCGGCGGCGCGCCGGAGCCACAATCGATTGCCGCAAATCGGGGGGCGTCAGCAACGCATTCGGGACGCTCGGCAAAGTCATGCCGTTTCCCGGCGATATTCGGTCGGTGCCATGCCGAACTTGCTCGAGAAAGCGCGAGTGAACGCGGCCGGAGAGTCATAGCCGATCTGCCTGGCGACCTGCTGGACGCTCGCACGAGGATCATGCAGCAGGGTCAAGGCCTTCCGCAGACGCCAGTCGGACAGGTAAGCCATCGGGCCGATGCCGAGGAGATGTCTGAAGCGCTCGGCGAAGCGGCTTCTGGACATGCCGACGTGGCGGGCAAGGCTGTCAACCGTCCAGGGTTCCTCGGACTTGCGGTGCATCAGGTGGAGGGCGCGGCCGATATGCTGATCGCGGAACGCCGCCAACACCGACTCGAACGCGGCATCCTTCTGTACGGCGCTTCGCAACAGCTCAATGAACACGATCTCGGACAGTCGGGTGATGGTGGCTGCCGAGCGCAGGTCCTGCTGGAACACCCGTGAGGTGATCAGGCGTAAAAGCTCGCTCAGCCAGGAATCCGGATCACGGTCCGATGCCAGTGCGGTGAGGTACTCCGGCAGGCTGCGCAGCAGAGGATGATCCGCGCCGCTTCGGAACGTGAAGTGTCCGCAGAGCATCTTTGTAGTGGCGAATCGATCGCGGGAACCGGCAATGAGCGTGCCACTGCCGTCGTATCCGGTCTCCTCCAGCATGGTCTCCAGTGGTGGTGCCCGGCGCCGCGGCGTATCGGCCAGGACGTGCGAGCGGCCCCGCGGAATCACAACCAGATCGCCGGCACCGAGTGTCAGCGTGGATCCCGAGGCGAAACCCACGTGGCAGGAGCCGCAGATCACCAGATGGAATCGTGCCGCCTGGTGCAGGTCCGGTATGGTCACGCCCCAGGGCGCCGCCAGATCAGCATAAAAGTACAGCGCGCCCTGCACGCTCAGGGCGTCCAGGATGTCGTCTAGGACATCCATCTCGACAGGCTCGTCAGCAGCTTCCTGGAGACCGTGGTGCGAGGCGCCGCCAGTGTCTGCAGCACGTCGTGGATGAAGGCCGGAGACGCATTGCCGTGCAGCAGGTGCTCGTCGTCGAACAGAAATGCCGGGATCTGAATCGGATCGA
>JASFLG010000539.1:0-3339 GCA_050118205.1 Pseudomonadales bacterium | reverse complement strand
CCGGACGCTCGACAACCAGCCGGACCGCATCCTCACCACGATCATGGCGCCGTACATGTCCTGCGGAGCACGGCTCACCGTCTACGCGCTGTTCGCGTCGGCCTTCTTTCCCTCCGGCGGCCAGAACATCGTGTTCGCCCTGTATCTCATCGGTATCGTCGCGGCCGTACTCTCTGCGCTGGTGGTGCGCCGCTATCTGCTGAAGGCACCGGAAAGCCATTTCCTGCTGGAGCTCCCCGCCTATCACCTGCCGACCCTGAAGGGCCTGGTGCTGCAGACGTGGCAACGGTTGAAAGGCTTCGTGCTGCGCGCCGGCAAGGCGATCGTCACGGTGGTCGTGGTGCTCAACATGGTGAACAGCATCGGCACAGACGGCAGCTTCGGCAATCAGAACAGCGACGCATCGCTCCTATCCGCCATCGGCAGAACCATCACGCCGGCTTTCGCGCCGATCGGCATCCACGAGGACAACTGGCAGGCTACCGTAGGAATCTTCACCGGGATGTTCGCCAAGGAGGTCGTCGTGGGAACCCTGGACGCGCTCTACTCACCGAAACCAGCGGACGGCGAGGTCGACCTGTCCGATCAGCTCGCGGCAGCGTTTGCGAGCGTGCCCGCCAATCTTCGCGATGTCGGCAACTCGCTGCTCGACCCCCTCGGCGTATCGCTCTCCAGCTACGACAGCGCCGACAGCGCAGCCGAGGATCAGAACGTCGCCACCAGCACGCTTGCCCGATTGCAGGCGAGCTTCGACGGGCAGCTCGGCGCGTTCTCCTACCTGCTGTTTATCCTGCTGTACATGCCCTGCGTCGCCACGATCGGCGTCATCTTCAAGGAGATCGGCGCCTTCTGGGCCGGATTCAGCGCAGCCTGGTCAGTGGTGATGGCGTACACCGCGGCGGTGCTCTGCTACCAGATCGGCTCGCTGTCCGGGAACCCCGGCGGCGCGCTCAGCACAATCACGCTGGTCGTCGCCGTGGCCCTTGGGCTCTTCACGGCGCTGGTGCGCTACGGCCGCCGGCAGCAGCCGCCACTGATACCGCTGGTGCACCTGGACGGTTGAGCACGTTCAGCGATCGGCGTCGAGCAGGCGCCGGTACTTCTTCATGTGCCGTTCGGCACCGAGCTCGTCCCCCTTGAGCTCGAAGATCCGGGCAAGGTTGTAGTGCGCATCCGGCACTGACGGGGCACGACGGTAGAACTCGGCCGCCTGGTCCAGCTGATCCAGCTCGTCGAACACGGTGCCGAGGTTGTAGTAGGCGAGCTGGTGGCTGGACACCGCGGCCAGGGCCTTCTCGTAGTGCTGCTTGGCGAGCCTGAGGTTGCCCTTGAGCTGCAGCAGCCGACCGAGATTGACGTGCGCATCCGCGTTAGCCGGATTCAGTTCTATGGCCCGCTGATACGCCTCCGGTGCCCGATCCGGATCCACCTCTTCCAGATCCAGACCCAGGTTGTACCACTCGTCGCTGTCCAGGTCGTCGCCCTCCCGGGCGATGATCAGATTGCGGTTTGCCAGACTCGCCACGTTCCCCGCGAGCTCAGCCACGGAGAAGTCGAGCTGGGCCTGCCCCGTTTCCGCATCCCAGAGCTGGTTGTCCTCGCGCACGACCACGTTGCTGCCGTCGGCAAAGATGCGTACGGACGCCAGCGAGTCCACGTGGGTCAGCTCGGACTTGAGCTTGAGCAGAATCTTGTAGGCCTTTCGTGCCGAGACGTGAGCATCGAGCAGTCCCTTCGCCGTACGCAGCAGTACCACGTCCTGGAAATTGAATCGGTACTCGCCGGCGGCGGTACGCTTGGGGACGAGGAGCTCCCGGCGCACATAGTGGCGTACCTGGGTCGGCTTCAAGCCGATCAGATCGGCAACTTCTCGCGTGCTGTAACCACCCATCCGGGGTTGCGACGACTCCTCAAGCTCAGCAGTATTCTAACCGCTATCCGGTACCACGCGAGGAGCGGCCCGAAGCCGGCTTCTTCTTCGCCCGTGCGGCGGGCTTCTTCGACTTGGCTCCCGACTTGCCGGCTGCCTTCTTCGCAGCCGGCTGCTTTTTCGCCGGTCCGGCCGCCGCCTTTCGCGCGCCGCCGCCCGACACCGAAGCCTTCAGCGCTTCCATCAGATCGACGATCTTCGTCTCCGGTGCTTCCTCCGGAGGCATGGTGATCTCCTGACCCTCGATCTTCTGCTCGATCAATTCCCTCATCTTCGAGCGGACCCGGTCCTCGTAACGTTCCGGCTCGAAGTCTTCGCTGGTGCGCTGATCTATGATCGTCCGAGCGAGCTCGAGCTCGTCGTCGTTGACCCGACAGGGTTCGATGGGCACCTCCGAAAAAGGCCGCAGCTCGTCTTCGTGCTTGAGCTGCTCCATGACCAGTCCCTCGCTGTCCCCTTCCCGGTACGGACGTATGAGGACCAGGTAGCTCTTGCCTCTGGCGGCGTAGTTGGCCAGCGCCGCCCGTCCCGTATCGGCAAGGGCGGCCCGCAGAAGGTGATAGGCGCGCGCTGCACCCTTGTCGGGACCCAGGTAGTAGACCTTCTCGATGAAGACCCGCTCGACAGCCTTCAAGGGGATGAACTCGGCGATGTCGATGGCGTTGGTGGACTCCACGTTCATTGCCTTGCGCTCCTCGTCACTGAAGAGCACGTACTGACCCTTGGCGAACTCGTAGCCCAGAACCCGGTCCTTGTTGTCCACCACCTCTCCGGTGCTGGCGCTGACGTACTGCTGCTTGAGCCGCGAGCCGTCCTTGGACAGGTAGTTGAAATGAATCTCTTTGGTCGTATCGACCGTGGAATAGAGCTTGACCGGGATCGAGACCAGGCCGAAAGAAATGGTTCCGGAACCGATGGCGCGTGCTGCCATGATCTCGCCTCCTCCTCTCCGTGGCGCCCCAGGGGCCGGTCTCCGGCCCGTCGTCGGGATCCGTTCCGTGTCCGGCTTCGACTTGGGGGGCCCGAGACTATAACTTAGCCCGCAGGATGCCCTCAAGAAGCCTCAGAACCTACCGTGACAAGCGTCTCGCAGACGCCACGCCGGAACCGTTCGGGCGTCTGCTCACGCCGGCGACCGGCAAGCTGTTCGTGGTGCAGCAGCATAAAGCCTCGCACATGCACTGGGATCTGCGTCTCGAGATGGACGGGGTCCTGAAGTCCTGGGCGATCCCCAAGGGCCCGTCGGCGAGTGCAGCCGACAAGCGCTTCGCGGCCGAGGTGGAGGATCACCCCCTGGACTACGGCGGTTTCGAAGGACGGATCCCACCCGGCAATTATGGCGCGGGCGAGGTCATCGTCTGGGACCGGGGAACCTGGAAACCCCTGAACGACTGCCGGGAGGGCTTGCG
>JASFLG010000538.1:0-3359 GCA_050118205.1 Pseudomonadales bacterium | reverse complement strand
GCCGTGGCCGGTGAGCAGAATCGCTACGGCAAGCAGCAGGCTCCGGATTGAACGCAACGTCGACATCGGGAAGACCGAGGGTAATCCACCGGGTCGTCGGAAAGGAGGCGCAATTGTCGGGATTTTTGCCGACCGCGCAACTCCTTCGAGCCCCGGAAGGTTCGGCCCCTCAGAGCAGCTCCTCCGCCAGAAAACGCAGCGTATCCATGTCCCCGGACCCGACGCTGAGCATGGTCACCGGGCTCTCCTTCCAGGCCGCGAGCCGCTCCCGGATCCTTTCCTTCGGTCCGCACAGCGAGATCTCGTCCGCCAGCCGATCCGGCACCGCGGCGATGGCCTGATCCCGCTTGCCGGAGAGAAACAGGTCCTGGATCTCGTTCGCCTCCGCCTCGAAACCGAAGCGGCTGATGTGGTCCTTGTGCACGTTGAACGTCTTCGCGCCCATACCGCCGACGTAGAATCCCACCTGCTGCTTCACCTGCATGAGGGCCCGGTCCACGTCGTCGTCGATGATCACCGGCAGGGTCGCGGCGATCTCGAAGTCCGGCGCACGGATGGCCATGGCTTCCTGGTAGACATCCATCATCCGGTACGGCGAGATGAACATGGGGATCCAGCCGTCGCAGATCTCCGCGGCCAGCTTCACGTTCTTCGGTCCTTCCGCGCCCAGGTAGACGGGAATGTGCTCGCGCACCGGGTGGAGGATGGACTTCAGCGGCTTGCCGAGCCCGGTACCGCCGGGATACGGCAGCTGGTAGTGCGCGCCCTGGAAGCTGACCGGCTCCCGACGCGCATTCACCTGACGGAAGATCTGCATCCACTCCCGCGTGCGCGCCAGGGGCTTCGGATACGGCTGCCCGTACCAGCCTTCGACCACCTGCGGCCCCGACACGCCGATGCCGAGGATCAGGCGTCCGTTGGACAGGTAGTCCAGCGTCATGGCGTGCATGGCCGCGCTCGTGGGAGTGCGTGCCGAGATCTGCATGATCGACGTGCCCAGCCTGATCTTCGAGGTGTGTGCCCCGATCCATGCCAGCGGCGTGAAGCAGTCGGCCCCATAGATCTCCGGGCACCAGACGGCGTCGTAGCCGAGCTTCTCGGCCTCCCTGGCCAGCTCCACGATCTGCATGCTGCCCGGTGGCCCCAGCGGACCGACTCCCAGTCCCAGTTTCATGGTCGTCCCCCTTACTCGACTCGCGTCCAACGGTGAGCTTACACACCCCACCCCGTCCTCGCGAGGCTGCCCCTCGACGCGGCCCGCCGGCTACCACTAACCTCCATGAACGGCAGCGAAGGGGCAGTCTGTTGATCACCTACCGCACGAACCTCACCGGGATCGACTGGGAAGCGCTGCGCCGCGATCTGATCGCCGACGACTTTCACAACGGCCGAACGACCGACCAGCTGCGGCGCTCATTCGAGAACAGCCAGCACGTGGCCATGGCCTTCGACGGCGAGCGCTGCATCGCCAACGGCCGCCTGCTCTCCGACGGGGTCGGCAACGCCTACGTGCTCGACGTGTGGACCCTGTCGAGCCATCGCGGGCGCGGGGTCGCCACCCGGATCATGCAGCTGCTGCTGGATGCCGTCCCCGGGCAGCACGTCTACCTGCAGACCGACGACGCGGTCGCCTTCTATGAGAAGCTCGGCTTCCGCCCGCAGCCGGCGGGCCTGTCGAAAATCGTCGGTACCTACCTCGTCGATGACCACTGTGACTGAGCGACACACCGGCTTCACGAGGCGCTACTATCGTTGAACGTTTCACGTTCCGATCGAGGGCGGCGTTTCGGCGACGCGTGCGCCGTGACCCGCCAGGGAGACACCGATGATCCGACAGCTGCTCTTCGCTACTACCACCCTGGCTCTGCTCGCTATGGCCCGGCCCGCCTTCAGCCACGGTCAGGCGGACGCGGAAGCCGACCCCGGCATCCCCGGCCGGGCGATCGAGTTTCCGGACACGGCGGACCGGCTCACCCTGGCCGTGGACCTGCACACTCATTCCGTGTTCTCGGACGGCCACGTATGGCCGCGCATCCGCGTCGGCGAGGCGATCCGTGACGGGCTGGACGCCATGGCGGTCACCGAGCACCTGGAGTGGCAGCCACACCTGG
Organism: Pseudomonadales bacterium; assembly: GCA_050118205.1. Taxonomy (GTDB): domain Bacteria; phylum Pseudomonadota; class Gammaproteobacteria; order Pseudomonadales; family Azotimanducaceae; genus SZUA-309. The sequence goes on along the minus strand of JASFLG010000538.1, from coordinate 1,248 downwards.
CGGACATCCCTCACCCGGACCGCAACCGGTCCTACGAAGAAGCGCGCGCGAGCCTGCCGGACGGCGCCGAACTGATCCTCATCGCCGGCTCCGAGATCACGCGCCAGGAGCCCATCGGCCACATGAACGCCGTGTTCATCCAGGATGCCAACACCCTGGTGCACCTGCCGGAGCCCACCGAGCCGTACGATCCCCGCGCCTACGCCGTGGGCGCCGGCGAGTGGCCGGCGGCGGATGCGCTCGTAGCCGCCGAGCGCCAGGGCGCGTTCGTGTTCTGGAATCATTCCTGGTGGCAGCAGCCGAGCCAGATCTCGACGATGACCGACTTCCACCGCCAGGCCATCCGGGACGGACGGTTGCACGGCATCGAGATCGCCAACGGCGACGTCTACTCACCGGAGGCGTTTCAGATCGCCCTCGACTACGGCCTCACCCCGATCGGGGTATCGGATGTGCACGAGCTCATCGACTGGGACTACGAGCCCTACAAAGGCGGTCACCGGCCGGTGAACCTGGTGTTCGCCGAGACCCGGTCCGCGGATGCCATCCGCGACGCGCTGTTCGAGGGCCGAACGGTCGTCTGGTACCGGAACCTGCTGTTCGGCCGCGAGCGGGATCTGCTCCCGCTGCTCGAAGCGTCTCTCGTCGTGGAGGGCGCCGGATGGCAGGGCGACGGCTCCGTGCTCGAGGTGGTGATCGTGAATCCGTCGGATGCGGATTTCGAGCTCGAGAACCTGACCGTGCCCACGCCGATCGGGTCCGGAGCATCCTTCGTGGTGCCGGCACACTCCCGCGACACGTATGCATTCCGGGTCGCGGAGCGGGCCGACTCGGTGGCGCTGCGCCTCCGGGTAGGCAACGCGTTCACCGCGCCCGGCACCCGCGCGGAACTCGGCTTCAACGTGCTGCCGGGCACCTGAGCGGACTGTCGGGAGCCCGACACAAACAAGTCAGACAACACAGCTGAGGCTATTCCCAGGCAACCACCTGATGCTTAAACTGCGCGCCTCCCGCGGACCTGCCGCGGGTCAATACGCAGACCAAGGAGGTCATATGCACGGATTGCGACCGGCAGCCGCCCTGCTCGCTGCAGCGGCATTGTTCTTCACCAGCTCGGCGATGGCCGCGGACTCCGATCGCGGTGGCGCCTGGGAAGCCAGCTTCATCCTGCTTGGCAGCTCGTCCGAGTCGGCGAACGGAGACATGGGTTCCAGCATCGACTTCGACAGCGACGTGGGCTGGGGCTTC
>JASFLG010000537.1:0-3376 GCA_050118205.1 Pseudomonadales bacterium | reverse complement strand
GCCGGCGGCCGCCAGGCTGCTGAGGTGATGTGAAAGGGTGGAGCCCGGGATGCGGAGCTTCTCCTTCAGCTGACCCACGGGCAGTCCCGCCGGGCCTGCCCGCACCAGGGCACGGAAGATCCGCAGACGGGTGGCGTTGCCCAGGCTTTCCAGGGCCACGACAGCGGTTTCCTCGTTCATGCGTCCTCTAAGGCGGCGGCTCGTGCGGCTATTCTAGGGACGTCGATTCTACATGCCTAGAAATAACGAAATATTACTTGTGTCCGCCGTGAGTGTGGCCTATATTTCTTTTTGATTTCGATTATTCTAGAAATGTAGTTCGATGACATCGGAGGAAACTATGAGACTGCAGCTGGCTCTGAACGTGGACGATCTGGAGACCGCGATCGGCTACTACACCAGGCTGTTCGGCGTGGGGGTGAACAAGCGCGAGCCGGGCTACGCGAATCTCGTGGTCCCGGAGCATCGGCTCAAGCTGGTGCTGTTCGAGGCGCCGGGGGCGGAAAGGCTCAATCACGTCGGCTTCGAGGTGTTCGACGACGATACGGTCCAGCGCGCCGTCGAGCATCTGGGCAGCGTCGGTCTGCTGGACGAGGCGCAGCACGAGGAAGTGTGCTGCTATGCGCGGCAGAACAAGGCGGTGAGTCACGATCCGCAGGGGCTGATGTGGGAGTGGTATCGGGTGCTCGAGGACTCGCCGACGTTCTTCGAAGCGGCGCCGGTCGAGCAGGGCTGCTGCGGCTGACCCCCGGTGGCGGCCTCAGGCCGCCAGCTTCTCGAGCAGGCTGCGGATGGCTTCCAGCTCGTAGTTGGCGTGCAGCTCGCCCTGCGCCTTCAGGGCCGCCACGTCCGCCTCGGTGAACCAGCGGACGTCGATCAGCTCCGACTCATCCCAGTCACGGATCGGCTCGCTCACCGGGGCGGCGTACACCATGTGCAAAGCCCGCTTGTAGGGATAGGCGCCCACCTCGATCAGGTCCTGCACGTAGACGTTCAGCTCCTCTTCCAGCTCTCGCGCCGCCGCGACCGCCGGCGCCTCGCCACGCTCGATCTGGCCGCCGGGCAGCCCCCAGCGCTGCTGCTGAACGCCCCAGAAGCCGCCGTGCACGGCAAGCAGGAACCTGTCCTGCCGATAGAGGATGCAGCGGGCGGTCTTGTAGGGTTGTTGCACGGTCACACTATGCCAGCTCGACGGCGCCCAGTCTGCGGCGGATCTCGTCCGCGGGCAGACGTCGCCCGTACTCGGAGATCTCGAATGCCTCGGCGTACCCGTAGCGCGGCGCCCAGCGTCGGGCAATCGCCGCGGGCCGCCTGCCGTAGTAGCGACGCAACCACTCGCGCCGATCGCTCGCCGCCAGCGTCTCCGTTTCGCCGTCCATGAACGGCAGCCACTCGAACACCTGGGATTCGTGGCAGGCGAGCATATCCAGCACCGACTCGAGCACCGCATCGGTGGGCAGCACCACGTCGGCATGGAAAGGGACCGGGCGCGTGAAGAAGTCGGCCGCGTAGAGCACCACAGGATCCGCCGCCAGCGCCGTGACCTCCGGTACCACGTTGGGCACCCTGAGCAGGTAGCAGGCGTCCTGGACCAGCTGCGCCGTCGCTCGATGGTCCGGGTGGTAATCACACAGACGGTGGGTGATGAGCAGGTCCGGCGCGAACGTACGGATGCCGGCGATCAGTTGCTGACGGAGGGCCAGGGTGGGTACGAGCTCGCCGTCCGGCACCTCCCAGATCCTGAGCTCGGCGCCGATCAGCGCCGCGGACGCCCGCGCTTCCGCGGCCCGGCGGGCGGCCAGCGCCGGGCGGTGGGTGTGCTGGTGACCGGCAGAGCCGTCGGTGAGCGAGAGGATGGCGATCTGGCTGCCGCGCGCTGCTTGTGAGACCATGAGCCCGCCAGCATGGAATTCCGCATCGTCCGGATGCGCGCCCACGACCAGGATCCTGGCGAACGATTCGGCGGGTTCTGGTCGACGGGATTCAGGCACGGCTCACAACGACGTTACAACGAACCCGTCCGGTTTTACATCACCCGGGCGGGCGCGGGATAGACTCTGCTTCCCTGGGGTAACTGCGTCTGCGGGATGCTGGCGTGGTGCCGGATCTGCTCAGGATCCGGACGAACCAACCAACAGATCTTTCGGGAACACGATTCAGAGACATGAGAAAGGACTATCAATTTCTGATCGGCCAGCGGTTTGCCTTCGCAGGAGAAATCTACGTCGTGCAGGATCTGACCGCGGCCGATGACCGCACCTACGTTCAGGCCAACGCATCCACCGCTGAAGCCCGTTCGACGGGCGGGCTGGAGACCTTCAGCCTGAGCGACGTGATTCAATCCCTCCTGGTCGATGAGGAGATCGAGCTCTTCAATCCCAACTTCCTGGCCGCGCGCTGACGCGGCGAAGCCCGTCCGCGCCGACGGGCTGACCGAAATCTGGTCGGATTCGCCACCGACGACGTCCCGTTGACGACGGACCGCGCCGCGCCAGCGGCATTGGCCGGTTGGAACGCACCTTGCTTATCATGCGCGACGGGTTCGCGGCGCCGATGGCGAGGTGTGCATGTTGAGAATAGAGGGGCTCTCCAAAACCTACCCGAACGGCGTGCAGGCGCTGAAGGACGTCTCGCTCGAGGTGGGCAGAGGGATGTTCGGCCTGCTGGGGCCGAACGGCGCCGGCAAGTCGACGCTGATGCGCACGGTGGCCACCCTGCAGCAGCCTGACCGGGGCAGCATCCACCTGGACGGGATCGACGTTCTGGCCGATCCCATGGCCCTGCGTCGTACCCTCGGCTACCTGCCGCAGGAGTTCGGGGCCTACCCCAGAACCTCGCCGGAGGTGATGCTCGATCATCTCGCCACGCTGAAGGGGATTCCCCGTCGGGAGCGGAACGACCTGGTGGAGCAGCTCCTCGTGCAGACGAACCTGTGGGATGTGCGCCGGAAGAGCATCGACACCTTCTCCGGCGGCATGAAGCAGCGGTTCGGCATTGCTCAGGCGCTGATCGGCGAGCCGGGGCTGATCATCGTCGACGAGCCCACCGCGGGGCTCGATCCCGTGGAACGGCGGCGGTTCCACAACCTCCTCACCCGGATCAGTGCCGACGTGGTAGTCGTGCTCTCCACCCACATCGTCGACGACGTGGCCGATCTCTGCCCGCGCATGGCGATCATGGGCGACGGCGCCATCCTGGTGGAGGGTGAGCCGCGGGCACTGATCGCGAAGCTCGACGGGCGGCTGTGGTCGAAGACCGTGCCACTGGACGAGGCGCCCAGGCTCCGCCGTGAGTTGCCGGTGGTCTCCACGCGCCTGGTCGGCGGGCAGATGGAGATCCGCGCCGTAGCGGAGAGTGCGCCGGAAGGGGGGCTCAC
>JASFLG010000536.1:0-3395 GCA_050118205.1 Pseudomonadales bacterium | reverse complement strand
AGTCCATCGCCCGCGCCATGGGGCGGAAGTTCGAACGTCTCAGCCTGGGCGGTCTGCACGACGAGGCCGAGCTGCGCGGACACCGACGCACCTACATCGGCGCCATGCCCGGGCGCATCATCCAGGCCATCCGCCGTGCCGGCGTGACCAACCCCATCCTCATGCTGGACGAGATCGACAAGCTCGGCCGCGACTTCCGCGGCGATCCCGCCGCCGCGCTCATGGAGATCCTGGATCCTGCCCAGAACCGGGAATTCCGGGACAACTATCTGAACCTCCCATTCGACCTCTCACGGGTGCTGTTCATCACCACCGCCAATACGCTCGAGGGCATCCCGCGGCCTCTGCTCGACCGCATGGAGGTGCTCGAGCTCTCCGGCTACAGCGACCTGGAGAAAGAGGCCATCGCCCGCCAGTATCTGATCCCGCGCCAGCAGCAGGAGACGGGGCTGATGCCGGAGCAGCTGGTGATCTCCGGGGACGCCCTCGAGCACATGATTCGCGGATACACCCGCGAGGCCGGGGTGCGCGAGCTGGAGCGGGCGATCGGTCGCGTCGCCAGGAAGCGCGCCCGGGAGGTGGTGGATTCGGAGACCCCGGTGACCGCGAGCATCGAGCGGGGTGATCTCGCCACCCTGCTCGGGCCGCAGAAGTTCAAACCCGATCAGGAGCAACCCGCCCAGAAGCCCGGCGTGGCCGCCGGGCTCGCGTGGACCGAGGCGGGCGGTGACGTGCTCTACGTGGAGGCCACCCTCACCCCCAAGGACGAGAAGCTGACGCTCACCGGCCACCTCGGCCAGGTGATGCAGGAATCCGCCAGAGCGGCGCGCAGCCATCTGTGGTCCGCGGCCGATGCGCTCGGCATCGAGAAGAAGCTGATCGAGGACAACGGCGTGCATATCCACGTGCCCGCCGGAGCGGTCCCCAAGGACGGACCCTCCGCCGGGGTGACCATGGCCACCGCCCTCTACTCCGCCTATACGGGCAGACCGCTGCCGGACGATCTCGCCATGACCGGCGAGCTGACCCTGTCCGGTCTGGTGCTGCCGGTGGGCGGCATCAAGGAGAAGCTGCTCGCCGCTCACCGTGCCGGCAAGCACCGCGTCATTGTGCCCGCGGACAACGAGTCCGATCTTGCCAAGCTGCCGGAAACCGTCCGCCAGGACCTGGAAGTCATCCTCGTGCGCAGCATCGAGGAAGTGCTCGACGCCGCCTTTCCTTCAGCCGAATGATCCGACGCGACGATACCTGAGCGCGTTGCCGGTCTTTCCGGTGATGCTCACCGCGCCCGCCTCGCGCAGACAGTACGCCAGCTTCTGAGCCAGCCAGCGGGGCTTGTCCATGGCCAGCGCCAGGTCGGCAGTGGTGAACTCTTCCGGCAGCGGACCGGGCACCAGCGAGAACAGGTCCGCGCCGCTGCCGATCCGCCGCTGCTCCAGCACGTCGGTCAGACGCCGGCTGACCACCCGCCAGCCGCCGCGCCGGCGCACCCGGGCCGGGTCGTAAGCCCGCACCTCTTCCTCCTCGATGAGCACCACCTCCACCTCGAAATTCGGATGGTCGAGCAGGTGCGGGATGCTGACCAGCACTTCGACCACGTTGGCGACGGATCCCCGCTTCGGCGATTTACGCCGCGTCACCGGCAAGTCCACTTCCGGGCCCTCTGCCGGCATTTTGACAATGTATCGAACGGCCGCGATGGGGTGAACGAGCACCACCCGGTGCTGCTCGACCAGCGTCGCCAGCTTCCGCTTCAGCGGCGCGAAGCTGCCGGTCTGGATCTCGTAGAGCACGTCGTCCTCGGCGCGCACGTCCGCGACAAAGCTACCGACAGGGACTTCCTGCTCGGCGTTTTCGGTGAGGTACAGGGACTTCAGGGCCTGATGGAGGGGGCCTTCGTTTAGGGTGCCGATTCCGGTCGTCATCGGTGAGGCATTAAGTCAGCTTGCGACGGGGCAGTCCAGCAATGCGAGGTTGGCGTTCCTTCCGCTCAAGACCGGCATCGAGAGTGGAGAACGGGTTTCGGGAGACGCCGTAAACCCATCCCTGGGGGCTCGGCTGCGGCATCCCTGCCGCAGACGCTCCCGTAACCCGTTCTCCACTCTCGCCGCCTACCAGATACACAATGACGTCGACCCCTCGCGAACCCCTTCAATCGCACCGGAATCCATGTCTCACCGCATCCCCCTCCTCCAGGTGGGGTTCACACCGGCACGACATCAACAACGTACCGTTCGTGCCACACCGCCGCGCAGTGGCACACCACCCCGAGCGCGGGTCATACGTGTCGTTGTGTTGACCTCGAACCTTGGGACAGGGCCGGAGCCGGGGGATGGGGTTCAGAGAGCGTTCGCGGCAGGGATGCCGCGACCGAGCCCCCAGGGATGGGTTCACGGCGTCTCTCTGAACCCCATCCCCCGGGTCCGGCCCGGACTCAAAGAATCGACCCGCGTGACGCCCGCCCCCACCGAGGGCATACTCAGGCGCCTCGACACACCACAAATGAGACGGAGAGACCTCATGAGCGCAGACGGCACCTGGAACACGACCATGAACACGCCAATGGGGGCCCAGAACGGTACGCTGACGCTCACAACGGACGGCGGCAACCTGAGCGGCAAGCTTTCTTCTCCGCAGGGTGAGATCGAAATCTCCGACGGCAGCGTCGATGGGGACAACCTCACCTGGAAGGCCAGCATCACCGCGCCCATGGCGATGACGCTCGAGTTCGATGCAAAACTCGATGGTGACAACATGAGCGGCAACGTGAAGCTGGGTGCGTTTGGCAACGCCACGTTCACCGGAACCCGCGCCTGATTCAGCCTGGCTGTGAGCTGGGAGAAGGAAGTCGATGAGCTGAAGCGGCGCGAACGCCTCGCGCACGCCATGGGCGGCCCGGAAAAGGTCGCCCGCCAGCACGAGTTCAACAAGCTCACCATACGCGAGCGCATCGCGGCGGTTGCCGACGGCGGCAGCTTTCACGAGATCGGTGCGCTGGCGGGGGTCGGCCGTTACGACGGGGAAGGCAGACTCGCGGAGTTCACACCGGCCAACTTCGTGTTCGGCACAGCCGACATCGACGGCCGGCCGGTGATGCTCTCCGGCGACGATTTCACCGTGCGCGGCGGCTCCGCCGATGCGTCCATCGCCGGCAAGCGCATCCAGGCGGAAGGCCTCGCCCTGGAGCTGCGTCTGCCGCACATCCGCCTCGTCGACGGCATGGGTGGCGGCGGCTCCGTGAAAACCATCGAGATGGCCGGTCGCACCTACATCCCCGAGGTGCGCGGCTGGGAGACCGTCGTCCAACACCTGGCCGTGGCACCGTCGGTGTCTCTGGCGCTCGGTTCCGTGGCCGGCATTGGCGCGGCCCGCGTGGCCACCAGCCACTACAGCCT
>JASFLG010000535.1:0-3396 GCA_050118205.1 Pseudomonadales bacterium | reverse complement strand
CTGGCACCGGGATTCGGTGCTGGGAGAGGTGCGCGCAGCCAACATCTCTCCGACCCGATGGGCGCTCGATCGCGGCATGAGGTTCAGCACGCACCATGACGCGCCGGTGATTCCGCCGAATTCGATGCGGGTGATGTGGGCGACGGTGAATCGCGTGACCCGCAGCGGGACCGTGCTTGGACCGGATCAGCGGGTACCGCCGGAGGTGGTACTCAAAGCCATGACACTGTGGCCGGCGTGGCAGCACCACGAGGAGGACCGAAAAGGTTCCATCGAGCCGGGCAAGCTTGCGGATCTGGTGGTGCTCTCGGAGGATCCGTTGGCCGTCGAACCCATGCACATCGAGGATATCCGCGTCGAACGCACCATCAAATCGGGCCGGGAGATCTATCGCGCGCCGATGCCTCCAGCGGAACAGGATGCGGAAGGCGGCGCGTGAACGCCGCGGTTTTTCTGCTCGTCGCGGCCGGCACGGTCGGCGTGCTCCTTTTCGCGCCCTTCGCGCGGCGGCAGCTATGGCGGGCGGCAGTGACCCCGCTGGCATCGATCATCGGCAGCGGTTTTCTGGTTTCCGCACCGTTGCTGGCGCACGAGTTCGGTGGCTACGCGGCGATCGCCATCGGACTCCTGATCGGCGTGGCGGCGCTGGTCGGTTGGGCGATCCGCTACAACATCGCGGTGGTGGAGGGACAGCTGGAGCGCGGGACCGAAGAGGACCGTGCGCTGATATCCATCGAGAAGCTATCCCACGTGGTGCTGGCGTTCGCGTACTTCATCTCGGTGACGTATTACCTCACGTTGCTCGGTCACTTCGTGCTGGCCGCGGCGGGCGTGCAGAACGAGCTCCTGGCGGAGGGGATTGCCATGGCCCTGCTGCTGTTCATCGGCGTGGTGGGTTTCACCGGCGGGGCCGAGAAGGTGGCGGGAATCGAACGCTACACCACCGCGTTGAACCTGGGTGTCATCGTGGGGTTTCTGGTGGCCCTGGCTTTCCACGTGGGAGAGCTGGTTTCGGCGGGTGAGTCCGTGGCGCCGCCGCCGGGCCGTTTCGAGGCGGGCTCGGTGCCGGTGCTGCTCGGGCTGCTCATCGTGGTGCAGGGCTTCGAGACCACCCGATTCACCGGCGATCAGTTCGACGCGCCCACCCGGGCACGCGCCATGAGTGTTGCTCAGCTCATCTCGGGGGTGATCTACCTGTGTTTCTTTCTGCTCCTGTCGCCGCTGCTCGACGCTCTGGGCAACGACAGCGGTGTGTCGGCGATCATCACCCTGTCCGTCGTTGTGAGTGCGCTCCTGCCCGTGGGTCTCACGGTCGCGGCCGCAGCGAGCCAGTTCAGCGCCTCCGTCGCGGACAGCCTGGGGGACGCCGGACTCATCGAGGAGATCACCGGCGGCAGGGTCGATCCGGCACATGCGTATCCGATGATCTCCGCGATCGGGATCGGTCTGCTGTGGGCCACGGATGTGAACGGCATCATCGCGCTCGCGAGCCGGGCCTTTGCGCTGTTCTATGCGTTGCAGTGCCTGGTGGCTTTTGAATCCGCACGCAAACGGCCGGGTGAGCGCGCCATGTCGCTCGGGTTTCTGACGCTTGCCCTGATCACGACCGCCGTGTTCGTCTTCGGCGTTCCAGCCGGCGGCTGATCAGCGCGCCTGATCGACCTCGGCGCTACCCGGCCGGGGACAGGCCGGATGGCGACAGACGCTGACGGGGCCGCAGGACTGCTCGATCTCCTGGTAGGCGGCTTCGAGCCCCCCTTCGTATCGCTTGGAGAAGTGAAACGGTACCAGGCGCTTCACCGCCGCATTGCGCGCGAGCTCGCCGCAGGCGGTGGTGGTGAGGTGCTGGGTCGCGTGGGCCTGGGCACGATCGGCCTCGCGAAAAGAAGCCTCGCAGAAAAAGACGTCGGCCGTGGCGGCAAACCCCGTGAGCGTGCGACGGTTGGCGGGCGTGTCGGCAAAGTCCGTCGCGTAGACGATCTTGACACCGCCACCGGCCTTGAGCAGCAGCACTGCGAGCTCGTGAGCTGCACGTTTCGAACCGTCCGGCAGGGTAATGGGCGTATCGGGCTGGTCGTTGCTGATCGCGGCTTTCAGGTCGCCGAGCCAGGGGCCCGGCGGGAGATTCAGCGCAGCAAGCCGGTCAGGATCCACATTGTGCTGTTTCGTGAGCGAGAGCGCGTAGCAGAGCACGGGGATGCCATGATCGAGCCCGGCGGCGGTAACCGTGTAATCGGGTGTCTGGACGACGGTGCCCGTGAAATCGTCTGTCACGGACCCGCGTGCCACGTTGCCCCCCGCCCTCAGCCACGAGGTGACGCGGGTCTGCTGCAGCACGTCGATCTCCGTGACCTCGAACACGGGTCCCTCATCGCCGATCCGGTCCCAGCAGACACCCGCCAGAAATCCGGCGATGTGATCGCGGGTGCCGCACGGCCCGTGCACGCGCATCGGCGGCAGCTCCGCGCTGAGGCGGGACCGGAGCAGGTAGACGAAACCGGCGACGTGGTCCAGATGCGCGTGGCTCAGAAACAGATCGGTCACCGTGTGCAGCACGCGTCTCGACAAGCCGGTGCACTCACCCACGTCGAACAGCAGAGAAGGCCGCCGATGCCGAAGCCGAAGCTGAAGGAGTGGATCTCCGGTTACGCCATTGGCGAGTCGGGCGATGACCGGCCCGGCGCGTATCTCCAGGGGCGCCCGGCTCGACTGCTTGATCACCGGGGCAGGTCGGTCGGGCAACCTCGCGGTGCGCAGTGCTCCGGTGGCATCGCGCCCGGCGTCGCGGATGAGCACGCGGTCAGCGCCGGCGACGGTACCGACGAGACGCAGCTCCAGGGTGTCTGCATCCATCGCGACTACCTCTCCGAAACCGAGCCACTCATCGGCACGGCCGAGAGCGACCTGATGACCGATCCATGCTGCGTCGACGGGTGGCGGGGTCCCGAGGCGCAGCAGGCCGGAGCGTTTCACCCGGGTGGTTCCGCCGGACGCCAGGTATCGGTTCCACAGGCCGGTCCGGATCTTTGCCCGGGCGTCGGCATTCGTCGCGACCGGCTCCGAGGGTGCCCGCCAGACGTAGAGGGGCAGACCGCTCGCGGCCAGCTCGTTGCTGTTGGTGGCGGAAGCCGGTTCCTCGATCAGCACGATGGCATCGGGCTGCGCCGCTTCGATGAGCGCGCTCGTGAGCTCGGCGCCCGCAATCCCGGCGCGCAGGCCGGAAGCGTTGATCAGGAGCCGCGACGCGCCCACCTTCCCGGCGAGCCGGCGCACCGCCGAGACCAGTGGCAGTCGAAAGCGTGCCGTATCGAGCGAGCACAGAGGCTCCAGCTTGGAGGGCAGCCATGCCCCCGCTCGCCGAAGACCGAGCGATACGGCACCCGGGGGACCGCAGAG
>JASFLG010000534.1:0-3407 GCA_050118205.1 Pseudomonadales bacterium | reverse complement strand
CGGGCAGGTTGATCAGCAAGAAGGTCACGACGAGGCCGGCGAGCAGTGACAGACGCTGGCCCCGGGTGTCGACGTCGAGCAGCACGGCGCCGATCTCCTTGGCTGCCAGCAGGCCGGCAACATACAGGGCCACGCAGTAGAGCAGGAGCGCGATGATGCCGAGTGGCGCGCCGATCAGCGTCACCATGGCGATCACCGCCAGGATGGGAGTCGCCACGAGCACGACGGCGCCGAGGCCGGCAGCCGTCAGTCCGCCGATCGCGTCGTGAATGCGTCGTCCGCTGAGACCCGGGAACAGCTCGAAGAGCACCAGGCCGGCGATGAAGGCGGCCGCGAGCTTAAGAACGATCCCCAGATAGTACTGAAACGTGAGGTACGGGTTGGTCTCCTCCGGCCAGAACTCGATGGTCGTCGCGCCTGCGATCTCTGCGCCGTCGTCCACGGACAGGTCGTCCTTGCTCGTGACCTTGGCGTAGAGATCGCCGCCGACTTTGGCGCTGCCGGTCAGCGAGACCTTTTTGCCGTATGCCCGCACGCTGCCGAGCACGCGCCCGGAAAGGGTTGCGTCACCGCTGCCGAGCCAGAGGTCGCGCCCGACCAGGCCCGCAAACGTCATCTCGCCGGCGCCGACGGCCGCGTTGCCGTCGAGCTCGGTGTCTTCATCGACCGTCAGCTCGCTGCCCGCGCCATACAGATTGCCGCCGATCCGGGCACCGCGGAGCTTCATGGTTTCGCCGGCCGTGAGTACGTTGCCGTTCACCTCGCTCTCGAGGTTGAGCCTCTCGCCAATGGCAATCAGCGTGCCCCCGACGGAGCCACGCACGGTCACGTCTTCGGCGGCGACGATCAGGTCGCCCGTGACCGTGCCTTCCACCAGAACCCGGTCGGCGCGAATCACCAGCGTATCGTCGATGGTCTCGGTGGCTGGAATGGTCACCGAATCCTCGTCGTGCCTGAGCTCGATGGCGTGCCCCGGGGGGGCGAACAGCAGCATTGAGGTGGACAGGGCCAGCACCAGGCACAGGGGCCGTCCGGCGGTTACCCGTCCGCCGAGCAGCAACCAGAGGGCGATGCCCCCGGTCAGGACGACGATCACCAGGAAGGTGGCATGCATCAGTGCGGCCAGGATGGCGTCGCTGGCGGCCGTCATGCTCAGGAGCAGGCTGAACACGGCTTCCAGACCGAACCGACCGGCATCGGGAAGGATCCAGGCGAGCCAGTCGGGTGGGGTCACGGTCGCGGCAAGCCCCGACCAGGCCAGCTGCACGGCCCAGCTCGCCAACGCCAGCCATCCGATCCAGCTGAGCAGCGGGCCCAGCGTCGGACGGGGGACGAAAGCGGGGATCACCCCGCGGGTATCGACCTGCTTCAGCGCACGAGCCAGCGCGCTGCGCTCCGCGGCGAGCGCCGCCACACGCGCCCGGCACGACACGCAGCCGGCCAGGTGGGCTTCGAGGCCGCCGGCGTCATCCGCCGGCAGGGCGCCGTCGGCAAAGCAGGTTAAGGTCAGCTCCGATGGGCAGCTCATCTCGAGTCCTCCTCGTTGATCCGGTTCAGATCGCGGCGCAGGCGTTCCCTGCCACGCAGCAGCAGGACACCCACGTGATTTCGGGTGATGCCGAGGGCGCGTGCGATCTGGTCATAATCCGCGTCGGCGTAGTACGCCAGCACGATGGGCAGCCGGTAGCGTTCGGGCAGAGCTTCCACTGCCCGCGCCACGGTGTCCGCATCCTCCGCGTCGATGAGCGGCGCCGCGCCATTCGCTTCCGGATCCTCCGGCTCGGGCGGTTCCTCGGCGCTGAACACCGCGGACAGGCGCCGGCGGCTGCGCAGGACATCGATGCAGTAGTTGCTGGCAATGGTGCCGATCCAAGGGCCGAAGGGATCCCTCGCCTTGTAGGCTCCGAAGCCGCGGTAAGCGCGCATGAACGCCTCCTGGGCCGCATCCTCCGCATCCATCGCGCCGCCCAGCATCCTGCGGCACAGCCCCAGGATCTGGTGGTAATGCGCGCGGTAGAGTTCGTCGAACGCGGCTCTCGTCATGAAGTTTCCGGTGACGGTTTCGAGGCCGTCTTACCCTGTACTACGAACGGGGTTCCGTTTCATTACAGGAAGATGCGGGGAGTTCGTCGGGTCAGCAGGCGGCGTCGCGTTCGGCGACCAGGGTCCGGACGCGGGGAATGAGCTCCTCCCCGTAGGCCACGGCGTCCGGCAGCGGGTCGTAGCCGCGGATGAGGAGCCGGGTGGCCCCGATGTCATAGTAGGCCGCCATGGCCCGGGCAACGGTCTCGGGTGTGCCGACCAGGGCCGTGGAGTTGCCTCTGGCGCCGCTGGCGGTGGCCAGCGCCATGTACAGACAGCTGTCGTAGACCTCCTGCTCGGCGGCGGCGTCGAGCAGGCGCCGGGAGCCGGCGTTCTCAGGTCCCGGCAGCTTTCGACCGCCGGTTCGCTGCTCGATTTTTGCAAGGATGTCGCGCGCCCTGTCCCAGGCCTCGCCCTCGGTCCTGCCGAGAATGGGCCGCGTGGAGACGCTGAAACGGATGCGGTTGTCGCGAGCCGCCGCGCGGACCTTCTCCATGAAAGCGGCCGTATCCGCCAGGGGCTCGCCCCAGAGCATGAACGTGTCCAGGTGGGGCGCCAGATGACGGACCGCATCGTCGGAGCCTCCCCCACCGTAGATAGGAATGTGGGGCTCGGTGCGGCAGCGGATGTCGGACCAGGCGCGGTCGATCGAGTAGAACTCGCCGTGAAAGTCGAACGGTTCGGTCGCCGTCCAGGTCTTCTTGAGCACCTGGGCGTACTCCTCGGTACGCCGGTAGCGTCCCGCGTGGTCGACGTGATCGCCGTCCTTCGCCTGATCCGCGTCGCTGCCACCGCTGATCAGGTGCACGGCCAGCCGGCCGCCGGTGAGCTGATCGAGGGTGGCGAGCTGGCGCGCTGCCAGGGTGGGAGCCACGAATCCCGGCCGGTGCGCAAGCAGAAAGCCTAGCCGGTCGGTGACCGTGGCGGCGTGGGCGCCGATCAGAAAACCGTCCGGCGCGTTCGAGAAGTAACCGATCAGCACCCGGTCGAAGCCGGCAGCCTCGTGGATACGGGCCGTCTCGGCGATGACGGCCGGATCGAATACCGGCCCCTGCGGCGGCACGATCTCCGAGCTGACCTGCGGCGCGATCCAGCCGATCATCTCCACGGGCATGGTCTGTCTCCCCTGGTGCCCCCGCCTCGGGTCCGTCCCCGTGCGGGTTGCGGACGCCCGGCGCGTCCGCAACCCAAGCATGTCAGCTCAGCTTCATACCTTCCAGATCGCCGGCATCGCGCCAGCGTTTGAGCTCGTCGTTGAAGGCGTTGATCCCGGGCGCGTAGGGCGAGTTCTGCATGCTGGTCCGGGCGCCGCGCTGCCCCTCCCG
>JASFLG010000533.1:0-3411 GCA_050118205.1 Pseudomonadales bacterium | reverse complement strand
GCGGCCTGATCGCCTGTCCAGCCCCACGTTAGAATGCCCGCAACAGGAGTCGAGGAGTGATCATGCCCGCACCACGCGACCGCCGCCCCGCGCGGCACTTCCAGAGCGCCCTCAGGCACGGCACGCTGCTGCTGGCGCTGCTGTCAGCCGCCGCCCATGGTTCCGAGTTCGCGGACCAGGCGCCCGAACGGCTGTCCGCCTACATCCAGGTGGATACCCAGAACCCGCCGGGGAACGAGACGCTCGGGGCCGAGTTCTTCGCGGCCATCTTCCGGGACGCCGGTATTCCCTTCGAGACCGCCGAGTCCGCGCCAGGCCGGGGCAACATCTGGGCACGACTCAAGGGTGGCAAGGAGCCGGCCCTGGTGCTGCTCAATCATATGGACGTGGTCCCGGCCGACCGTCGCTACTGGTCCTTCGATCCTTTCAGCGGTGCCATACGCGACGGCTACATTTATGGCCGGGGCGCGCTCGACATGAAGGGCACGGGCATCGTCCAGCTGCAGGCATTTCTTGCCCTGCACGCGTCGGGTAAGCGTCTGAACCGTGACGTCATCTTCGTGGCCACGGCCGACGAGGAGGCGGGCGGCGCCTATGGCGCCGGCTGGCTCGCCGAGAACCACCCGGAGATCTTCGAGAACGTCGGCTACCTTCTGAACGAAGGCGGTGGCGGCACGACAGTCGGTGACGACACCGTGTTCAGCGTCGAGCTGACCCAGAAGGTGCCCTTGTGGCTCAGGCTCGTGGCGCACGGTAACCCCGGCCACGGCTCCACCCCACAGGTGGAAACCGCGGTCACACGGGTCCTGCGCGCTGGCAACCGCCTCGCCGAGACGCATTTCCCGGCGCGGGTGGTGCCGGCGGTGCAGGCCATGTTCGAGGGTATGGCGCCTTACCAGGACGAGACGCTGGCCGCCCGCTATGCAGACATCGGCAACGCGGTCAGGGATGTGGAGTTCATGCAGTACCTGCAGCTCACCAACCCGGCCCAGCACGCCCTGCTGCGCAACACCTGCTCCCTCACCCGCATGGAGGGCTCGAGCAAGATCAACGTGGTGCCGACCGAGGCGGTGATCGAGCTCGACTGTCGACTGCTGCCCGACCAGGACCCGGACGCCTTCATCGACGACCTGGCGGTCATCATCAACGACCCGAACATCAGCATCGAGCGCATCATGGGATTCACCCCGGCGGTGAGCTCTTCCGACACGCCGCTCTATCGGGCGATCGGCGAGGTCTATCAGGCCCACTTCCCTGGTTCCGTGCTGGTACCCGGGGTGACGACCGGCTTCACGGACAGCCACTTCTTCCGGGATATGGGCATCGTCAGCTACGGCTTCGGCACTTTCGTCGTGCCGCCCGCCGACCGGCGCGGAGTGCACGGCAACGACGAGCGCATCTCCGTTGAGAACATGGTGCGGGGCACGGAGACGATGATCGATCTCCTGGAACGATTCACGGTGCGGTGACCGGTGAACGCTCGGGAGAGAGGGACCACGGTAAGCGACGCGCTGCTCGAGTTGCTCGCCCGGCGTGGCGTGGACACGGTGTTCGGTGTGCCGGGCAACCACACCGTGACCCTGTACCGCCACCTCGAGCGTCACGGCATCCGCCACGTCACCTGCCGCCACGAGCAGGGTGCCGCATTCATGGCCGACGGCTACGCGCGCGCCAGCGGCCGGCCCGGCGTCTGTGTGCTGATCGGCGGTCCGGGCCTGCTCAACGCCGCTACCGGCATCGCCCAGGCCCGCGCCGATTCGGTGCCCATGCTGGTGCTCACCGCGGTCGGTGCCGTTGCCGACCTGGGCATGGGGCGCGGTACCCTGCACGAGCTCCCGGACCAGCATGCAGCGGCCGCCGCCTTCTGCCGCACGTCGCACACGCTCCTCGCGGCGGCGAACCTGGAGAACCTGATCGAACGGGCCTTTGCCGGCTTCGCCAGCGGACGTCCGGGGCCCGCACACCTTCAGATTCCCCTGGATCTGATGGAGGCCGAACGACCCGGCCTGGCGACCCGCGGATCCGTTCTCTCACCCCCCGGAGCCGATCCGGCGATCACGGCCATGGCCGCCGAGCGGCTCATCAGGGCCCGCGCGCCGCTGATCCTGGTCGGCGGCGGCGCCGCGCACGCCGGTTCGGAGATCACCGCGCTCGCCGAGAGGCTGGACTGCCCGGTGCTCAACACGGTGAACGGTAAGGGCATCTGCCCCGCGTCGCACCCCCTGGCGGCGGGCGGCAGCCCGTCGCTGCCGAGCCTCCGCCGTGCCATGGCGGAGGCGGACGTGCTGCTCGCCGTCGGCACCGAGCTGGGCGAGACGGACTACGATCTGCTCATGACCGGACCGCTGGCGCCGCATCCGGGTCTGATCCGCCTGGACATCGATGCCGAGCAGCTTCTCATTCCCTTCCCGCCCGCGATCGGGATCACCACCGACGCTGCCACAGGGGTGCGGGCGCTGTGTGCGATGCTGCCCGACAGCCTCTCGCGCAACGGCGCGGAACGCGCCGCGGCGCTGCGCCGCGACGTTCGCGCCGAACCACACTACCATCCGGAGATCGCGGGGTTCTTCGCCGCTCTGGAGGCCGGCGCACCCGGCGCGGTGATCGTCGGCGACTCCACGCGACCCACGTACTACGCCGCCTGGCAGCTGGAGCGGGAACGTCCGCGGAGCTATTTCCACTCGGTCTCCGGCTTCGGCACGCTCGGCTATGCGCTGCCCGCGGCGGTCGGCGCCGCCCTGGCCCAGGAGGCGCCGGTGATCGCGTTGATCGGTGACGGCGGCCTGCAGTTCACGCTCCCGGAGCTCGGCACCGCGGCAGCGCTCGGTCTGCCGCTGGCGGTCGTGGTCTGGCAGAACCAGGGTTACCGCGAGATAGAGAACAGCATGCGCGCGCGCAACGTGCCGGCGGAGGCCACGCACATCCGCTCCGCGGACCTCGAAGCCGCCGCCCGGGCCCACCATGCCCTCTATGCCCGTGCCGCTTCCCCGGAAGCGCTCACCACGCTCCTGCGCACGGCATTCGGTCACGAAAGACCCACGCTGATCGAGGTGTCCGAAGCGGACCTCCTCACCCGGCCGAGCGGCGGGTGGTACGGATGACCCTGCACCAGTCCCGCATCGCCCATCGCCTCGCGCGTCCCGGCGGCGACGTCTGGGGCATTCACGAGGAAGCGGTCAGCCGCCAGCGCGCAGGCGAGGACATCATCCTGCTTTCGGTGGGTGACCCGGATTTCCCCACACCCGGCTACATCGCTGAGCACACGGTCGAGGCCATCCATCAGGGCCGCACCCACTACTCGCCGCCGGCCGGGGAACCCGGTCTGCGCCAGGCCATCGCCGATCTGGAGACCCGCGTGACGGGACGGCCGATCGAAGCGGACCGGTTCGTGATCTTTCCGGGCGCAACGGC
>JASFLG010000532.1:0-3413 GCA_050118205.1 Pseudomonadales bacterium | reverse complement strand
TGACGCAGGAGGCGCTCGCTCCATACGCCTCGGTTCTGATCGCACCGGAGACGTCGTGAGGCGCGACCGGGTAGGGGTGGGCATCGACTTCGGCACCACGAACAGTGCCGCGGCCGTCTTCGATGGCGAGACCGTGACGCTGATTGCCCTCGAGCGCGACGCTGCGATCATGCCGTCGGCGACGTACATCGATCGGGAGCTGCAGACGACGACGGGTCAGGACGCCATCGACCACTACATTCAGGACAACACCGGACGCACCGTGGAGCTGATCCCCGAGGTCGTCGCCGAGACCAGCCAGTTCGTCGAGCACGGTGACTCAGAGCACCCGGCCCCCGTGGAGACCACGACGCAGAAGATCTACGGGGCGGCGGTGGTGGACAGCGGCCTTCAGGGCCGGCTCTTTCGGGGTACCAAGCGGCTGCTCGGAGACAGTCAGGTTCGCCGACTCATGGTGTTCGATCATCCGTTCCGGCTGGTGGCGCTGATTACGCCGATTCTGCTGCACATCCGTAAGTCGCTGAACCGGGCGATCGGTCCGCTGGGAGATGCACATCTCGGGCACCCGGTGAACTTCGAAGGCCGGGAGGAGTTCCGCAACAAGACGGCGTTGACGCGACTCGCCGAGGCCTACAAGTACGCCGGGGTGACGGAGCAGCATTTTTACGCCGAGCCCATTGCCGCGGCGGTGAGCTATCTGGCCGCGGAGCCTGATGTGTCCGGCGAGATGCTGTTCACTCTCGACTTCGGTGGCGGCACCCTGGACTTCTGCGTTCTGCGGCGCGCCGGCCAGCACTTCGACGTGGTGACCACGCACGGCATTGCGCTCGGCGGCGATCACATCGATCAGCGCCTCTTCCGTGAGTTGCTGTTTCCGCTGCTCGGTAAGGGCGAGCGGTGGCGGCGACGAGGTATGGACCGGGAGATCGAGACGCACTTTCCGTTCGAGGATTACGAGGATCTCCTGCTCAACTGGGCCGTCACCTACACGCTGAATCAGAACCGCTACACCACCCCGGTGTTCGACCGCATCGAGCAGGGCGGTCCGGCCGCGGTCAAGTTCAAGCGCCTGCGTGAGCTGATCAGCCAGAATCTCAGCTACGTCGTCTTCCAGGCCATCAAGGACGTGAAGGCGGAGCTGTCGACCGCTACCGAGGCGGTGCTGGACATCCCCGAGCTCGACGTGGAGATCCGTCTGACGCGAGGTGATTTCGAGTCGCTCATCGAGGATCTGCTCGGTCAGGTCGAGCAGGCGCTCGGCGACACGCTCGCATCGGCCGGTATCCGCGAAGACGACATAGACATTGTGCTCTGCACCGGCGGTTCCAGCCTGATCCCGGCGGTGCGCACGATCCTGGAGGAACACTTCCCGAACCGGGTGGTGGAGCACGATCCGTTCACGAGCGTAGCGGCAGGGCTCGCCATCGCCTCCTATCGCGGCTGGTAGGGCGGCTCGGGGTCAGCGCTCCGGCGGGGCCTCCCAGGCCGGATCCAGGGTGGCGAAGAACGACTTCAGCATGCGGTAGGTCAGGCCCCACACGAAGTGCCCGCCCTCCAGGCGGTAGCCGTTGAAGACGGTGGGGCGTCCGGCCATGGGGCGGGTCTCCCAGTCGTGCCGCTCGCCGCTCACGAGCGGCGCGAGCCGGGTCCACACCACCTCGTCCACCTCGTAGTTGGGGGTGAACGCCGGATCTCCCTCCAGGCTGAACACGTGCGGCGCGATCAGCATGTTCAGCGGACGGCCACGGGGCATGGCTCGCTGCTGGTCGAGCGCTCCGAGGTAGTCGGCGGCTGCGAGATCCAGCCCGATTTCTTCGAACGTCTCCCGCATCGCCGCGGATTTCAGGTCCACGTCGTCCGGTTCCTTGTGACCGCCAGGGAAGGCCATGTGGCCGGACCAGGGATCGCCCTGTTTCTCGGCCCGCTTGATGAAGAGGATCTGGGTGCCATCCGCTTCGCCCGCATCGCGGAGGATCACGGCGACCGCTGCCTGCCGGGTGTGCTCGTGGACACGGAACGCTTCCGGATCATGCCGGGCGAGACGGTCACGGATGAGCGGCAGCGGGTACACATGAACTATCATAACCCCCGGACAGAGGAGGCCCAATTGAGTTCGAGAAGCGAATCCAACGGCTGCTTCGTGTGCGGACCCGGAAACCCCATCGGGCTCAAGCTTGCGTTCCGCATGGACGGTGACGTGTGCCGGTCCGAGTTCACCGCCCGGGAGGAGCACGCAGGCTACCGCGGGGTGACCCACGGCGGTATCGTCTTCAGCGTTCTGGACGACGTGATGGCCAACTGGCTCTGGCTGAGCGGCATCCGCTGCATGACGGCACGGGCCGAGATACGCTACCGCGACGAGCTGCCGGTGGGTGTCCCCGTCCGTCTCGAGGGTCGCTGCCTCCGGCGGAAGGGACGTCTCGCCCAGATGGAGGGCAAGGTCATCCGTCAGGATGATGGGGCGGTGGTCGCGGAGGCGACCGCGAGCTTCATGATCCGGACGTAGGCGACGCCCGGTCCGCGGACGGGGCGAGGGAAATGCTTTCTCGGACAACGGTCCAGAAACATAGAGAGACAAAGACACGAAGCCGTAACTGACAGGGGGAGTCGAGGGAAATGGCCTACGTCACCATTATCGCGATGCTGGCGCTGATCGAGTATTTCTACTTCGGAGCCGAGGTGGGACGAGCCCGCGTGCGCACCGGCATCGAGGCGCCTGCGATCACGGGTGATCCGTCTTTCGAGCGGGTCTACCGGGCGCACCAGAACACGCTCGAGCAGCTCGTCGTTTTTCTGCCGGCGCTCTTTGCCTCCGGCTACTTCGTCGGGGAGATCTATGCCGTCGCCGCTGGCGTGGTGTTTCTCATCGGTCGCGCGATCTACTTCCGCAGCTACACGGCGGCGGCGGAGAAGCGGGGCACCGGCTTCGGGATCACCGCCCTGGCCAACATCGCGCTGGTTCTCGGAGGGCTGGTCGGCGCGCTGCTGACGCTGTTCTGAAAGAGGTAAAGGGGTAAAGGGGTGAGGGTGCTTCAGGCCGGGAAGCGGCGCGTCAGCCAGTCCAGGATCAGATCGTTGGTCTCCGCCGGACGTTCCTGCTGGATCCAGTGACCACAGTCCAGGGTCGCGGTCTCCAGGTCGGGCACGAACATGCCGAGGGTGGGTGAGGCGGGCACCATGTCGTGCTCGCCGTAGATCATCAGCGCCGGCTGGTGAATCTTCTGCTCCACGTTCTCGAGCAGGGCCCAGTTCCGGTTGAAGTTCCGGTACCAGTTGATCGGGCCGGTGAAACCGGAATGCCGGAAGCTGTCCACGAAGACGGCCAGGTCCTCCTCGCTCATCATCAGCTCCCCGGGCACCGATTCGGCCTTTGCCAGATTGATCATGGCCATCCCGGGACCCGGCGCCATCGG
>JASFLG010000531.1:0-3414 GCA_050118205.1 Pseudomonadales bacterium | reverse complement strand
TGAAACCGGAATGCCGGAAGCTGTCCACGAAGACGGCCAGGTCCTCCTCGCTCATCATCAGCTCCCCGGGCACCGATTCGGCCTTTGCCAGATTGATCATGGCCATCCCGGGACCCGGCGCCATCGGTTCGGCGTTCCACTGATTGGTGCGGTAGAGATTGCGCAGGAGCCGCTCCGGATTGGCCGCGAAGGCCGCGTCCGCCACCCCCGGCTGGCGGTTGAAGTGAACGATGTAGAAGTCACCGCCGAGCATCTCCTCCCAGAAGTCGACCCACGGCCGCTCGCCCCGCTCCATGAAAGGCACGCTCAGGTTGACCACCCCGTCCACCCGGTCCGGGTGCAGCATGGCCAGGTTCCAGACCACGATGGCGCCCCAGTCGTGGCCGACGAAGACGGCGGATTCATGGCCGAAGTGATCGAGCAGCCCGACAAGATCCCCGGAGAGGTGGGCGACGTCGTAGTCCTCCACCGCTTCGGGCCGTGACGAGTGACCGTAGCCTCGCTGGTTGGGGACGATCACGTGATAGCCCGCGTCGGCCAGCACCGGTACCTGGTGGCGCCAGGAAAAGGCGTGCTCCGGAAACCCGTGACAGAGCACGACGGCGCGACCGTCCTCGGGGCCTGCGCAGTAGGTTTCCAGGGTGACGCCGTTGGTATCGATGAGCCGGGGCTCGGGAAAGGGTGTCTTCATGCGGCTGAAGTTAGACCACGTGATTGAACTCGCGCAACCCATTCGTGAAAATCCTGCGATTGAGTTGTGGACGGAGCGACATGGCGAGCATCAGGGCCAACGGCATCACCCTCGAGTACGACACCTTCGGCAGTCCCACCGGGCGACCACTGCTGCTGGTCATGGGGCTGGGCGCGCAGATGATTCACTGGCGCGACGAGTTCTGCGGCCAGCTCGCGGAAAAGGATCACTTCGTCATCCGCTTCGACAACCGCGACTCGGGTCTCTCGGAGAAGTTCGGCCACCTGGGCATTCCCGACATGGGGCAGATGGCCGCCCGGCTGCTGGCCGGGGAACCGGCCGAGGCCCCCTACACGCTGGACGACATGGCCTCGGATGCGTTCGGATTGCTCGATGCGCTTGGCGTGGAGGCGGCGCACATCTGCGGCGCATCCATGGGGGGCATGATCGTCCAGGCCATGGCGCTGGCCGCCCCGGAGCGGGTCCGCTCCCTGACCTCGATCATGTCATCCACCGGCAATCCGGCGTTGCCGCCGAGCACGGACGAAGCCATGGCGGCGATGCTGAGTCCGGCGGCAACCAGCCGGGAGGAGGCCATCGAAAGGTCGCTGCGCGTCTCACAGGTGATCGGTTCGCCCGGATACCCGGTTCCGGAGGATGTGGCGCGGGCCCGGGCGGCCGAAAGCTACGACCGTTCGTTCTATCCGGAGGGCGTCGCCAGGCAGATGGCTGCCATCGCCGCGCACGGCAACCGGCGCCCGGCCCTCGAGACCCTGGAGGTACCGGCCCTCGTGATTCACGGTGCGGACGATCCTCTCGTCCGGGTGGAGGGCGGCCATGACACGCATCAGGCGCTTCGTGGCTCGACGCTCAGAATCTTCGAGGGCATGGGCCACGACCTGCCGGAAGCACTCTGGAGCGACGTGGTCGGCGCCGTCGAGGCGCTGACCGCCGGCGTGCCGGTCAGTGCCTGATGGGGCATCGCCTGGGAGGAAGCCGGCAGCCTGCTGCTCAACAGGACACTAGCTCATCGCGTTCATGTACGTGGACAGGTCGAAATAGTCACGCCACACCCTGATCAGACCACCCTCCATCTCGAACACGCCGACGCAAGGCAGGTCCACGTCGCCCTGGGTGGTCTTGGTGCGATCGACGCGCTCCGCGAACACCAGATCGCCCTGGCCGAGGATCTGAATCACGTCCCAGCGGGTTTCGGTCCAGGTGGAGAGAAACGCCCGGATGAAATCGCGGACGCTGTCCCGGCCGCTGACCGGCCCGGTAGGCATGTTGTGGTAGGTGCCGTCCTCGGTGAAGTAGGCAGCGAGCCGGTCGGCGTCGAGGGACGACCAGGCATCGATGAATTCTCGGATCACGGCCACGTTGTCGGGCATCGCTCGCATCTCCCAGTCTGAAAGGGGCCGGAGTTCCGGCCGAGTGGAAAAATCGGGTCCGGGTTTTATTATGGCTGAAGGAACTTGGAGGTCATATGTCAGGCCAGCTCGAAAAATGGCTCGTACGTCGGCTGCTCGAATCCGTGGGCGGGCCGCCGGTTGCCATCGAACTGTGTTCGGGCGAGCGGATTCACGTGCTCCCCGAGGGGAGTCAGCCCATTGCGGTGGCGAAGCTCAAGGACCGGCGGGCACTCTTCGAGCTGATGCACAAGCCCGAGAAATCCTTCGGCGAGCTGTTCACGGATGGCCGTCTGTCGGTGCAGGGTGACCTGGTCGCCACGCTGGAATCCATCGACGTGGCCATGCAGCGGGCGATGCGCGAATCGGGGCCGGTCGCCCGACTGATGCGTAGAACACTGGAGCGTCGCCCGCGAGCGAACACCCTGGCGGGCTCCAAGGAGAACATTCACAGCCACTACGATCTCGGTAACGACTTCTACCGGTTGTGGCTGGACCAGGACTACATGCAGTACACATGTGCGTACTATCCGGGCGAGTCGACGACCCTGGAGGAAGCGCAGGTCGCCAAGCTCGAGCTGGTCTGCCGGAAGCTCGACCTCAAACCGGGTGATCAGGTGGTAGAGGCAGGCAGCGGCTGGGGCGGTCTCGCCCGATACATCGCCCGCCACTACGGCGCCACCGTGCACTCGTACAACATCTCCAGCGAGCAGGTGGCCTACGCCCGGGAGCGGGCCGAGGCGGAAGGGCTCGGCAACCTGGTGGAGTACGTGGAGGACGACTACCGCAACATTTCCGGAACCTACGACGCCTTCGTGTCGGTCGGGATGCTCGAGCATGTGGGGCTTGCGAACTATCAGACGCTCGGCGAGGTCATGAACCGGTGTCTCAAGGACGAGGGTCGCGGATTCGTGCACAGCATCGGCCGCAATGTTTCCCGGCCGATGAACGAATGGATCGAGTCGTACATCTTCCCCGGCGCCTACCCGCCCACACTCAAGGAGATGATGGAGATCTTCGAGCCGTTCGAGTTCGTGATCATGGATGTGGAGAATCTGCGCTCGCACTACGCAAGGACGCTGACCCACTGGCTCGAGCGTTTCGAACGCAATGTGGAGCGCGTGCGGGAGATGTTCGATGAGAACTTCGTGCACGCCTGGCGGCTGTACCTGTCCGGTTCTATCTCCGCCTTCACCCAGGGGCAGCTTCAGCTTTTTCAGGTTCTGTTTCAGCGCCAGGGCGCAAATGCCCTGCCGGTGACTCGGGAACGCATGCTCGTGAGGCCGGATGTCGCAATCGCGGGTCGCTGAGCCA
>JASFLG010000530.1:0-3417 GCA_050118205.1 Pseudomonadales bacterium | reverse complement strand
GGCATGGTGACCCTGGTGGACATCGTGGACGACAACGTGGCCGTGCTGCAGTTCGGCGGCGGCTGCCAGGGGTGCGCGGCCGTGGACATCACGCTGAAGAACGGCGTCGAACGCTCCCTGCTCGAACAGATCCCGGAGCTCACCGCCATCCGTGACGCCACGGACCATACGTTCACCGAGAACGCCTACTACCGCTGAGCGCGCAGCGACCGCTCAGGCCATGGCCGTGGTGGCGTTCCGCTCACGGAGCACCGGGCCCAGGGTATCGGCGAGCTCGCTGAGCAGCGCCTCGGTCGTCGGCCAGTCGATGCACGCATCGGTCACCGACACCCCGTAGCGCATGCGGCCGCGGTCCGCGTTCAGGGGCTGATTACCCGCGCCCAGGTTGCTCTCGATCATCAGCCCGATCACGGAGCGGTTGCCGGCCGTGATCTGCCTTGCGATCTCCCGTGCCACCTGCGGCTGCCGGTTGTGATCCTTCTCCGAGTTGGCGTGGCTGCAGTCGACCATGATGTTCTCCTTCAGTCCGGCCGCAGCGAGCGCCGCCTCGCATCGGGCGATGCTGGCCCCGTCGTAGTTCGGCCCGTTGCTTCCGCCGCGCAGCACGATGTGCGCGTTCGGATTCCCGCGGGTCTTCATCACCGCCACCTGACCGCCCGGGCTGATGCCGAGAAAACGATGCGGCGAGGCAACCGACTTGAGGGCGTTCAGCGCCACGTCGAGACCACCGTCGGTGCCGTTCTTGAACCCGACGGGAGAGGACAGCCCGGACGCCATCTCGCGGTGCGTCTGGGACTCGGTGGTGCGCGCCCCGATGGCCGACCAGCTGATCAGATCCTGCAGGTACTGGGGCGTGATGGGGTCCAGTGCCTCGGTGGAAAGGGGCAGTCCCAGCCTGGCGATGTCCAGGAGGAGTCGACGGGCGATGGTCAGACCCTCGCCGATCTGGAAGGAGTCGTCGAGATACGGATCGTTGATCAGTCCCTTCCAGCCCACCGTGGTGCGCGGCTTCTCGAAGTAGGCACGCATGACGATGAGCAGCTCGTCCGAGACATCCCGGGCGAGGCCTGCGAGCCGCGTCGCGTACTCGAGTGCCGCCTCTGGGTCGTGGATCGAGCAGGGGCCGACCACGATCAGCAGGCGTGGATCTTCGCGCTCGAGTATGTTGCGGATGGCCAGCCGGGTTGCCTCGACGGCCGCCTGGATGGGATCGGGCACGGGCAGCTTCGCCTTCATCTGGTCCGGCGTGACCAGGAGCTGCTGCGCCTCGATGTTCAGGTTTTCAAGTTGCGTCATGATTCGTTCTCCTGCTTCCAGCAGGGCAAAAAAAACCCCGCCGGCGCTGCCTGACGGGGTGTTCCTGTCGAAGGCAGCTCGCACTACCTTCGCTGGGTGGAAGGTAGAGCTAGTCGATGAAAAAGTAATAGCGCACCCGCCACCGTGCGGCCACCGGCTGGTGGGCGCGCGCTGAGCTGGAGGTGTGCTGACTGCCCTGGACTTCCATGATTCTCTGATTGTGTCTCTGATCGAAACAGACGGGCGATAGTAGCGCGCCCGGTCGATAAATCAACCGCTTCAAAGCGTCATCAGGCGGGGCAGGGCAGTGAAGTAGATGGCGAGCCGCGGCGGTGCTCCGAACAGGGCCTCTGCCGCACGCCCGTACTTGGTGAGCTGGGCCCGGTATCTGGACATCTCCGCGCGGAGGAATACTTCCGGATCGCCCGGCGGCGGCACGGTGGTCTTGTAGTCCACGAGCCAGCGCACGCCTTCCGCCTGGAAAGTGCGGTCGAAGACCAGATTCTCGGCGTCGCCGTCGACCACGGTGGTGACGGCGAGCTCCGCGTGCGCGCCGTGTCTCGCCGCGAGCAGCCAGCGCCCCGTCGGGTCTGCCAGAACGCCAGCGACCTGAGCTGCGGTCTGCATCGCTACCCGGTCGGCCTGTGCCGCCGAGAGCGCATGCGTGGCCGCCTGCTGGGCCCAGTCCGGTTGCCTTTCGGCGACGTACCGGGCGGGATCGTCCGGCAGCCTGGCGCGTGCGAGCTCCTCCAGGGCGGCGTGTACCACGATCCCGAGCACGACCTCTTCCCGGGCCTCGAGGGGGTCCTGGTGGCGGACGTCATCCAGGGCGGCAGTGAACGACAGCGGTCGTGGCAGCGGTGGCTGCCAGCGATAGTCGTCCACGAGACGAACCAGGGGCGGTGGCAGCTGCGCGCCGGACACCGGCTCGAAGAAGTCGCCCTGCGCGGGCAGCCCGTCGCCGGCGGCGGCGGGCGCCGGCTCGATGTGCATCTCGCCGGGATCGTCGTCGTCGAGGAGCGGTTGCAGCAGCCCGAGCATGGCGGTCTCCGGTGCGCGCTGGTCGCCGCGCGCGAACAGGGTGAGCGAGCGGCGGGCACGGGTGCAGGCCACGTAAAGCAGGCGCTGCTGCTCGTGCCGCTCCCGGTGGCGGTTCTCCCGGGCCAGCCACTGGTAAGGACCGTCATCGTCTCTCAGCCCCATGACCAGGCCTTCGGGGAGCGGCCGCCATAGAAGCAGGTCGGGCTCGTCGATCCGGGTACGTCGTTCGAGAAACGGCAGCAGCACGTGATCGAACTCGAGCCCCTTGGCCTTGTGCACGGTCAGAATCTCGAGCCGGCTCCGCGTGATGTCGCTGGCAAAGAGGTTCCGCGCCGCCTGCTCCAGCGCCTGAGGCTGCAATGCCTCGGCGTCGAGCGCATCGACGATCTCGAGCAGGCGCGTGGCGTGTGCCAGAGCGGCCGGATCGTCGTAGGCATCCGCTCCGCCGAGCTCGAGCCAGAACGTTTCGACGACGCTGCGCAGCGGCGCCTCGTGCAGCAGCCGGTTTGCGTGCCGCCAGGCGTTGCCGAGCCGCTCGAGCCGCCGGCGACCCCCCTCGCCGAGGTCGGCCGGGCCGTTCTCCTGCCCGACGCGCTCCAGCAGTGACGGGAAGTGCTCGATGTCGGCAAGCGCCTGCAGATCCGCCAGGATCAAGCCGACAAACGGCGCGCGCAGCACGCTGAACCACGACAGGCGATCCCACGGATCGGAAAGCACACCGACGAGCGACAGCAGATCCCTGACCGCCGGCTTGTCGAGCAGGGGGTCGATGTCGTTCGCGTGCCAGCTGATCCCGCGGCCGCGCAGCACCCGGATCAGCTCCGTAAGCTGATTCCGGCTGCGCACAAGCAGTGCGACCGACTCGTCGCCCGTGGAGAGCAGCCGCTCCACGTGATCGGCGATCCCCTGCACCTGATCGGCGTCCGATTCGTAGCGTCTGAGGGTAACCGCCGGCCGATCGCCCGCGGCCGGCACCGTCGGGGTGGCCGGCCGGTAGGCGATGCGGCCGAGCACGGGGTCCTCCTGGTCGCCCAGGATCCGCTCGAAGGCGTGATTCGTCCAGCGCACGAGGCGGGCATC
>JASFLG010000529.1:0-3424 GCA_050118205.1 Pseudomonadales bacterium | reverse complement strand
GGCCGCGAGGAGTGGGATTTCTGGAAAAACGAGGAGGATCCGTTCGGCCGCGAGGCACGTGACGACTCCATCGTGCCGATTCTCGAGGCGGGCCTCGCGGATCTGGTGGAGACCGACCACCGCCTGACCGGCGAGGTCAGCCTGGTGTCGACCCCGGGGCACACGCCGGGCCACGTCAGCGTGCTCATCGAATCCCGGGGCGAACGGGCGATCATTACCGGTGATCTGTTCCACCATCCTTGTCAGTTCGCCCGCCCGACCTGGGTGGACATTGCCGACGTGGATACCGAGCTCGCGGCCGAGACCCGGCAGTCGTTCATGGACCGGTTCAGCGACGGTACGCTGGTGCTCGGCACGCACTTTGCGTCCCCGACCGGCGGGCGGTTAGTGCGGGACGGCAAGGTATTCCGTTTCGACGTCTGATTCCCAGCGCCGCCGAGCCGGGTGGCAGGAGAAATGGTTCCTTGACTTCCCGGGGCGGTACCCGCATTGTGCGCCCGCGTGTCGAACGCGCGGTCGGCTCGATCGAACCGACCATCTCGACTCACTCATGAATGCCGTATTCGCTCTCGCGCGTTAGCAGTCACGGCAAAGATGCCCGTCCGGCGTTCCAGCCTTCAAGGCATCCAAGGAAAAATTTTGAATAACGATCATTTTGCTTCCCTCGGGATCGGTGCGTCCCTGTGCCGCGCCCTGGCCGACATCGGCTACGAACATCCCACCCCCATTCAGGCGCAGGCCATTCCCGAGCTGCTCACCGGCCGGGACCTGCTCGGCATCGCTCAGACGGGCACCGGCAAGACGGCCGCGTTCTCGCTGCCCATTCTCGAGACGCTCATGGCCGACCGGGTCAGAGCCGAGCCCCGATGCCCGAGGGTGCTGATTCTGGCGCCTACGCGGGAGCTGGCCGCGCAGATCCGCGACGAGATTGCCGGCTATGCCCGGCACACCCGTCTGCGTCACGCGTGCATCTTCGGCGGCGTTTCCCAGAACCCCCAGATCAAGACGCTCGCCGAAGGCGTGGAGATTCTGGTCGCCACCCCAGGCCGACTGCTGGATCTGTCACAGAGCGGCTTCGTCGATCTGGGCGATATCTCTCACCTGGTGCTCGATGAGGCTGATCGCCTGCTCGACATGGGTTTCATCCGTGACGTGAAGCGGATCATCCGTCTGCTGCCGTCCGAG
The DNA here is from genome assembly GCA_050118205.1 of Pseudomonadales bacterium. Taxonomy (GTDB): domain Bacteria; phylum Pseudomonadota; class Gammaproteobacteria; order Pseudomonadales; family Azotimanducaceae; genus SZUA-309. Next base: position 2,239 of record JASFLG010000529.1, on the reverse strand, counting down.
CGTCAGTCGCTGCTGTTCTCGGCCACCATGCCGAAGGAAGTCGCCGAGCTCGCCGCGGAGATTCTGGACCGGCCGGTTCGCATAGACGTATCGCCGAAAAAGGTCACCGTCGAAAAGATCGAGCAGGGCGTGCTGGTGGTGGGTAACGACCGCAAGCAGGCAGCATTGCAGAAGCTGCTTTTTGACCCGGACGTCACTCGCGCCATTGTTTTCACCCGTACCAAGCATGGTGCCAACAAGGTGGCGAAGAAGCTCGTCAGCGCGGGAATCGCGGCCGAGGCCATTCATGGCAACAAGTCACAGAACGCAAGGACCCGCGCACTGGAGAGCTTCAAGGGCGGTGACTCCTGGGTGCTTGTGGCGACCGACATCGCCGCGCGGGGAATCGACATAGATGATATCTCGCATGTCATCAACTTCGAGTTGCCGCACGAGCCGGAGAGCTACGTCCATCGCATCGGCCGCACCGCGCGTGCCGGCGCCAGCGGGGTGGCCTGGTCTCTGGTGGACCCCTCGGAGATGAACCGCCTGAAGGCCATCGAACGGCTCACCCGGATACGCCCGGCGTCCCTGGAGCTCGTGATTCCGGAAGGGGGTGACGAAGCCCGAATCGCCTCGGTGCCGAACAGGCAGCCCGACCGCCGCCAGAATGCTGCAAACTCCGGTGACGGCGCTCAGCGTCAGCAGGGTGGCGGGCGCCGACGTCGGCCCCGGCGCCGGCGCGCGGCGTGATCTCATCGCGCCCTGAGGTGGCGGGCGCCTGGTAGCACCGTTGCCAACGTCCGCCGGCGATTCAGTCCTCGACGAAGCGCCGTAGCCGCTGCGCCGCAGCGTCCCAGCGCGCCGAGATCAGCTCCAGGTAGCGTCGCGCGTCGTCGAGGCGCGGCGGCTCGATCTCCCAGAACCGTTCGCGGCCCGCGCGATGGCTGCGTACGATGCCGGCCGCCTCGAGCCGGTGCAGGTGCTTGGTGACCGCCTGGCGCGAGATGGACGTGCCGTCTGAGAGGCGCGTGATCGACATCGGTCCCCCGGTGCAGAGCCGGTCGACGAGCAGCAGGCGTTTCTCGTCGCCGAGCGCGGCGAACAGCGCCGCCGGTCGCTCGGCCGGTGCGGTCTCAGTGCGAGGCAAGGTAGCGCTCGATGCTCTGCAGCTGCAGGGTCCAGCCTTCCTCGTTGGCGCTGAACGCGTTGGCGCGAAGGTCGACCGGCACCGCATCGAAGCCCGACTCGGTGATCGTGAGTCGGATGCCGCCTGCTTCTTCCTCGAGCTCGAACGTCACCAGCGATTTCACGGCTGACTCGGGGTCGGTGTCCGCATCGAGGGCGTAAGGTATCCAGCGGAAGGACAGCTGGCGCTGCGGGACGATCTCCTCCACCCAGATGTCGAACTCCACCCCCTCGTAGGCCTGCTGCTTCTCCGCCACCTCCCCGCCGACGCTGGTGGGCACGATCGCGCAGCGCACCTTGTTACCGGCGATGAAAGGTCCCTCGCAGCGCATGCCGAACCAGGCTCCGAACTGGGAGGAGTCGGAAATAGCGTGCCACACGCGCTCGAGCGGCGCCCGCAGCAGGGTGGTTTTCTCGATTCTGTCCGTGCTCATTATGCAACCTACAGGTTGCGAATATAGGGTGAAGCGCGCAATAGCGCAACTATTGGGTTGCATGTTTGCCGGCGCCGAGTGCCGGGAAGGTTCGTGGGGTCAGCCGATGAAAACGGGCCAGCGATCGACGACGGCGCCGTTCTGGACCACGAGCAGGTCCTCGAACTCGAGCAGCACCCGCTCGCTCTGGGTGGGCCGCAGAAAGGCGTAGTCACCCACCGCGAGATCGACCGAGTCGGACGTGGTGAAAGGCTCCTGGTTGGTGCTGTGGTAGAGGGGTTCCGGCACACCGCCCGGGGAGACGTAGCGCGCCTTCCAGTAGCCGCCGTAGATGTAGTGCACGCGCTGGAGGTTCGGGTTCCACCAGGACAGAACGTCCGCGTACCACGGCTCTCCGGGCACGAACAGATGGTCGTAGCGCTTGAGGATGGGGGTTCCGATGAAGGCGGCCGGCACGTTGTCCGCCAGGTGAAAGGTGTCGAAGTCGGTCGGCTTCACCACCCCGGAGCCGGCCGCCAGATCGTTCATGGTGTGGTCGCGCTCATAGATCCTGAGCGTGTGGCTGCCGGCCCCGTTCAGGGTCAGCGTCGACGGATCGATGCCAGCCGCGCGAACCCGGTCGATGAAGCCGCGATAGA
>JASFLG010000528.1:0-3428 GCA_050118205.1 Pseudomonadales bacterium | reverse complement strand
CGGAATCACTCGACTTCGGCTGTTACATCATCAGCGCGACGCCGCCGTTTCAGCCGGAGGACGCGCACAGGCTCGGCTCCGTACCGGGGGAGGTCGTGGCGGAGCGCGTGCCTGGTTTCGAGGCGGCTTATCAGCAACTCGGCTGGCGGATGTTCGACCGCCTGGATCGGGTCTACGACAATCGGGCCGCGCGGGACGCACTCGGCTGGCGTCCGCAGTACGACTTCGCGCGGGTTCTGCAGGCGTACGCTTCCGGCGCCGAGCCATGGAGCCCACTTGCGGCCGCGGTCGGCAGCAAGGGCTACCACGACCGGACGTTCGCCCACGGACCCTATCCGGTCGATCAGCCAGGAGGATGACGATGAAGACCTATCAGGGCGCCTGCCACTGCGGCCGGTTCCGTTTCGAGGTGGATGCCGACATCGACCACGTGCGGGTCTGCGACTGCAGCATCTGCCACATGCGGGGCGCGCTCATCTTCCGGGTGCCGAACGACGCGGTCCGGTTTCTCACCCCGCTCTCGGAGCTGACGTTGTATCAGTGGGGCACCCGAACGGCTGAGGATTACTTCTGTCCGCTCTGCGGCATCCTGCCCCTGCGCCGGCCGAGAACGCGTCACCCGTCGGAGGCAGAGGCACGCCGCGGCGTGCAGCCCTTCGACGGCTGGGCGGTGAACACGCGCTGCCTGGAAGGTTTCGACACCTCGTCGGTACCGCGCCGGGCGGTGTTCGGCAGTCGGCTACCGCTGCCCTGATGGGTGAGCCGAAACAGCAGCCGATTCACTCGTTGCCCATGAGCTCGAACAGTGCCACGACGGTCGACTCCACGCCGCGGGTGACGGCAGGCTCCGGCGAAATCTTGAACAGGGGCGAGTGATGACTCGGCACCGCCGGGCCGCCGGCCGCCGCCCACTCGAAGGCGTCCTTCGGCGTGCCACCCACGTTCCAGTACACGCTCGGGATGTCAGGATCCACGGTGAAGAACGGGAAGTCCTCCGCGCCCATGCCCTGGGGCTCCTCGCTGATCACCGCGTCCTCGCCGATCTCGTCCACCCAGGCAGCCTTCAGGCGCCGCGCCAGCGCCGGATCGTTGACGGTGGGCGGCACGCTCTCGTCGGAGACGATCACCTCCGGCAGCATATCCTCGGGCAGCCCGGCCACCCGGCCCATGTTCACCGCGATCCGCTCGATGCCATCGAGCAGCAGCTGCCGGGTCTCCTCGCTGGTGTTGCGCACCGTGAGCTGCAGGTGGGCCTCGTCAGGGATGATGTTGTGCTTGGTGCCGGCATGAAAGGAACCCACGGTCACCACCCCGGGAGCGCGCGGCGGCAGCTCCCGGGAGACCAGCGTCTGCAGCGCCAGCACGATCTCGCTGCCGAGGACGATCGGGTCCTTGCCGGCGTGGGGGCTCGCGCCGTGCGCGCCCACCCCGTGAATGATGATGTCCACCGTATCGGCACCGGCGTAGGGGCTGCCCTCGGTGACGTCGATCTTGCCCGCCTCGATCTCGGAGGCGACGTGAAAGGCGAGCGCGTAGTCCGGGGTGCCGAACCGTTTCCAGAGATCGTCGTCGCGCATCATGCGGGCGCCGAGCACCCGCTCCTCGGCGGGCTGCACGATCAGCATGAGGGTGCCGGACCACTCGCCCGTGCGCGCAGCCATCTGCCGGGCGGTGCCCACCAGGCTCGTGATGTGCACGTCGTGCCCGCAGGCGTGCATCACCGGCACCATCTCACCAGTGATCGGGTCCTGCTGCCTGACGTGGGAGGCATTCTCCAGCCCGGACTTCTCCTCCACGGGTAAGCCATCCATGTCCGCCCGCATCATCACCAGCGGCCCCGGCCCGTTCTCGAGCACGGCCACGACCCCGGTGCCGCCGACCCCCTCGGTGACCTCGAAGCCGGCGTCGGCCAGCTCGGTCGCCATCCGCGCCGCCGTCTCGTGCTCCACCAGCGACAGCTCGGGATGACGATGAAAGTGATCGAAGAGCGCGGCGAGGTGGCCGTCGTAGTCCGACCGAATCGACTCGGCGAGGGTCGCGCCGTGCGCGCCCGTGTTGAGCAGGAAGAACGAAAACAGAAACAGGGAGAGACGTTGCATGAAGAGAACCGGTTGACGGGAGATGAGACCGGCATGCTAGAGCAATTCGTCCCGCGTTTGCTAATGTCGCAGAATCGATGGTGTGGAATTCACGCTCATGCACGGAACACCGATGCGGAACCATCTCCGGCTTCTGATCCTGGCGTGCGCGCTGCTCGGCGGCTGCGGTGCCGGGCCCGCGGCGACGATCAGAGCGATCGAGCACGTCACGGTCATCGATCCCGTCGACGGTCGACGGGAAGATCAGCGTGTGCTCATCGACGGAGACCGCATCGTCGGTGTCGGACCGATGAGCGAACCGGCGGAGCCGACTGCCGAGCGCGTCGACGCCAGCGGTCAATACCTGATTCCCGGCCTCTGGGACATGCACGTGCACTTTCTATACGAGGACGCGCTCACCGAGCGGATGGCCGGGCTGTTTCTCGACTACGGGATCACCAGCGTCCGGGATACCGGCGGCGACCTCGCACAGATGCAGGCGCTCGCCGCGCGGATGGCCACCGACCCGGCCCCGGAGCCGAACCTGTTCTACGCCGGACCGCTGCTCGATGGTCCCTTCGTCGTCTACGACGGCGGCGATCCCGGCAGGCCGAGGCTCGGCGTGCCAGTTCCGGACGTGGCCACCGCGACGGCCACCGTGGACGAGCTCGCGGATGCCGGCGCCGATCTCGTCAAGATCTACGAGCTCGTGCAGCCCGACGTGTTCGATGCGCTGGTGCGCGAAGCCCATTCCCGGGGACTCCCGATCGCGGCCCATGTGCCGCTGACGATGACGGCGGACGTCGCGGGGCCCAGGGTGGATTCCATGGAACATCTGCGCAACCTGGAGCTCGCCTGTGCCGCCAACTGGCAGGAGCTCCTCGCCGTCCGGCGCCAGACCATCGGGGCGTTCGAGGAGGGTCGCGGCTACGATCTGCGCCGCGAGCTGCACGCGCTGCAGCGGATCCCGGCGATCAAAGCTTACGACGCCGAGCGCTGCGACGCGGTGCTGGAGAAGCTCACCCACACCATTCAGGTTCCCACGCTGCGCCTGAACACCGTTGCGACCGTTCTCCCGTTCAACGACCCCGACTGGCCCCGGGCCCTCGCCGAGCTGCCCGCGTCGGTACGGAAGTCGTGGGCCGCTCAGGCCGACCGGCTTCGCGACGAAGCGCCCCGCGCAGATCCCACGTTTTCCGACTGGAGCCGGTTTCTGGTCGGCCGGCTGAAGGCCCAGGGCGTGCCCATCGGCGCGGGCACCGACACGCCGATCGGTCTGGGCATCCCGGGGTGGAGCCTGCACACGGAGCTCGCCCAGCTGGTGGAGGCGGGACTCACCCCACGGGAAGC
>JASFLG010000527.1:0-3429 GCA_050118205.1 Pseudomonadales bacterium | reverse complement strand
CGGCCTGGACGCCATGGTCGCAGCGCTCTGGGAGGAGCCGCGCCTGTGGTATCTGGGCGAGCAGCTGTTTCTGAAGGAGGGAGGCCACAGTCGCCGCACTCCCTGGCATCAGGACACGTCCTACCTGCGCATGCGCGGTTCCCAGATGGTGGCCTGCTGGATCACGCTGGATGCGCTGCCGAAGCAGCATTGTCTCGAGTTCGTGCGCGGCTCCCATCAGGGCACGCTCTACAACGGTTCCTCGTTCGCCGCCGAAGACGACACGGCGCCGCTCTACAAGGACTCTCCTCTGCCGCGACTGCCGGACATCGAGAAGCGCCGCGCCGACTTCGACATCGTTTCCTGGGACCTCGCGCCGGGTGACGTGCTGGTTTTTCACCTGGGCATTCTGCACGGCGGCGGCGGCACCGAGCCGGGTCTCAAGCGCCGCACCGCGTCACTGCGCTTCATGGGCCCGGACGTGGTGTACGACGCACGCGTGCGCGATCGTCGCGGCGCCAGGGCGGGCAATGACGAGGCCCTGTCGGGCATCTACGACCAGCTGGTGGACGGTCAGCCGTTCCATGAGCTGGGCATGTTCAAACCGGTCTGATCCGGTCAAACGGGAGAGGAACGATGGCAGCAGCAGAGGGTAACCTCACGCATCGGAGCGCCGACGTGGGCGGCGCGCGCCTGCACTGGGTGGAGTGCGGCGAAGGGCCGGTGGCGCTCATGGTGCACGGCTTCCCCGAGTCCTGGTACTCGTGGCGCAACCAGCTGCCCGCGCTGGCCGCCGCGGGTTATCGCGCCGTGGCCATCGACGTGCGCGGCTACGGACGATCGTCCAAGCCGAGAACCGTGGACGGCTACCGGATGGTGCGCACGGTGAGCGACATCGTCGGGCTCCTCGGCGTCCTCGACTCGAACGACGTGACCCTGATCGGTCACGACTGGGGCGCGCCCATCGTCTACCACTCGGCCCTTCTGCGTCCCGATCTCTTCCGCGGCGTCGCCGGCCTCTCCGTGCCTTACTCGCCACCGAATCGGGATCAACGCCCCCTCGAGCGCATGCGCGCCATGGCCGGCGAGGACGAGTTCTACGTCGAGTACTTCCAGGAGCCCGGACGCGCCGAGGCAGAGATCGAGCGCGACGTGCGTGGCTGGCTGCTCGGCTTCTACTGGTGCATCTCCGGCGACGTGCGCAACGGACCCAACGTCGCCATCGTGCCCCGCGGCACGCAGATGCGTGACCACTTCGTCTACCCCGAGCACATGCCCGACTGGCTGTCCGAGGCGGATCTCGACGTCTACACCCGGGAGTTCGAGTATTCCGGATTCTTCGGCCCCCTGTCGCGCTACCGCAACGTGGATCGAGACTGGGAGGACATGGCCGCCCTCGCCGATCAGCCGATCCGCCTGCCGGCCCTGTTCATCGGGGGCGACCGGGATGGCCCGACCATCTGGGGCGCCCCCGCCATCGAACGCTTCGAACAGACGCTGCCGGAGCTCGTGCGCGCCGAGATCCTGCCGGGCTGCGGGCACTGGACCCAGCAGGAGCGGCCGGCGGAGACGAACGAGCTGCTGATCCAGTTTCTCGATCACATTCACTGACACGGGTGCCGCGCGAGCCGCATTCGAGCTGAAACAGGGCACCCAACATGACCGACATAAACCCCCTCGGCAAACGCGCCGTCGTCGTCGGCGGTAGCCTCGCCGGTCTGCTCAGTATTCGCGCGCTCACCGATCACTACGACGATATCGTCCTGTTCGAGCGCGACGAGCTCGGTGAAGCGTCAGGCCCGCGCATGTCCGCCCCTCAATCCTTCCACCTGCACGTCCTGCTCAAGGGCGGTGAGAACGCGATGGAACGGCTCGCGCCCGGGTTCCGCGAGGCGATCGAGCAGAGCGGCTCGGAGACCCTGAACCCCGGTCGTGAGTTCCGGTCCATTTCCGATCTCGGCGAGGCGAAGCGCTTCGACTCGCCCATGCGCGTGCACGGCCAGAGCCGCTGGCTCCTGGAGGCGTGTCTGCGCGACCGGGTCTACGCGCTGACGGACAACCTCACTGTCAGGACGGGTGCGACGGTTCGCGGACTCCTGCACGACGCGGAGCGTAACCGCGTCACCGGCGTGCGCTTCGAGGAGGGCGACGGGTCCGGCGAGCTCACCGCAGATCTGGTGGTGGATGCCTCCGGACGCGGCGAGGGCGGCGTGCGCTGGCTCTCGGCGCTGGGGCTCGAGGTACCCGAGATCGACACGGTGAAGGTGGACTTCGCTTACGCGAGCACGTTCGTACGGCTGGCGGAGGATACGGATCGGGACTGGAAGGGCCTTCTGGAGGGCAACCTGCCCCGGGTCGGCGCCCGCGGCGCCGTGCTCATGCCCATCGAGGGTGGCCTGCACGTCTGCTCGGCCGGGGGGCGTGCGGGCGACTACCCACCGGAGGACAGCGAGGGCTTTCTCGAGTTCATCCGGAGCCTGCCCAGTCCGCTCATGGCCGACGAGCTCGAACGCGCCGAGTTCGTGCGCCCCATCGCACGCATGATCTATCCGGCCAACCGGCTACGGCACTACGAGAGCTGCAAGGGACTCCCGGCTGCGTTTCTGCCGGTGGGCGATGCGTTCTGCAGCTTCAACCCGACCTATGGACAGGGCATGAGCTGCGCGGCGTTTCAGGCGGAAGCGCTGGCGGAAACGCTTGCCGGGCGGAAGCCCGGCGAGGACATCAGCGATCTGGGCCGGGCCTACCTCCATCGCGCGGTGGCGGCGGTCGAGTTCCCATGGCGTCAGGCCAACTTCCACGACTTCCTCTATCCCACCACGGAAGGGGACCGGACCATGATTTCCGAGGAGGAGACGAGTTACCGCCTGAAGCTGCAGATGGCCGCCACCCGGGACCCGGTACTGCGGGATCTGTCCGCCGCCGTGCAGCACTTCCTCGAGCCTTACGAGCGCCTGTTCGAGGACGACGTGCGGGCCCGGGTGGAGGCGGCGCTGGCCGAGCCCGAATCTCCGGCGGAGTCCTAGTCCGGGGATTCGAAGGGATCGCCTCGGTCGCGCAGGCGGCCGAGGGCGTTCATCTGCCCGTGATACCGGAACAGCGCGCCCACCCCCTGTATCTCCAGCGCCGTGTTCAGCGCTTCCTTGGCCTGGAGCGCGCCTTCGAACGGCACCGCGAGACAGTCGTCGACGATACCGTCCACGGTGCCGTCCAGCTCCGAATCCGGCACGGCCAGGGTCACCAGCCCGACCCGGGCCGCCTCGCTGCCATCCAGTACCCGCCCGGTGAGCAGCAGATAGCGGGCGGTCTTCAGGCCCAGCACCACCTGCCACAGCGGCATGCTGCTGACGCCGCCCATGCGCACCGCGGGATGGCCGAGGGAGGCAGTCTCCGTCGCGACCGAAATGTCGCACAGCAGCTGCAGATAACAGCCGCCGGCGAGCGCATGAC
>JASFLG010000526.1:0-3432 GCA_050118205.1 Pseudomonadales bacterium | reverse complement strand
CTTCGGCATCACCTCCTCGGCAAAGAGCTTGGTCGAGCGCATGCACTTTTCCTTGGGCATGTCGCCCACGTGCAGCAGGCAGAAGATGTTGCCGACCCGGAGCGACGTGATCAGGTCTTTCATGCGCTCGACCACCGTCTCCGGCGAGCCCGCGATCACGTGCCCCTGGTTCACCAGATCGGACCAGCTCATGCTGGAGATGTCGCCGAGCGCCTGCCGGGTCATCTGCGAGGTGACGTTGGCCTTGATGGTCTTGATCGTGCGGTAACCCGGCGCGTCGGCGAAGCCCGGATAGACGTGCAGGCAGCGGTTGTAGAAGTAGTCGATGTGCTGACGGTACTGCTTCTCCGCTTCCTCGTCCGTCTCGGCCACCACGATGGTCTGAGCGAAGCCGGCCCGATAGGGCGAGTTGTCCTTGCCGCGCTCCTCGACCCGCTCCCAGTAGCCGTCCATCAGCTGCTTGGCGCGCAGGTAACCGGTGAAGCTGAGATAGCAGTACACGTAGTCGTAATCGAGACAGAAGTCGTAGGTCTCGAGCGAACCGCCCCCGGGAATGAAGATGGGCGGGTTCTTCTGGATCGGCTTCGGCCAGCAGTTCGCGTAGCGAAGCTGGTTGTAGCGACCGTTGAACGCGAACGGTTCTTCCTCGGCCCAGCAGCGCATGATCAGGTCGTGCGCTTCCCGGTATTTCTCCCGGGTGAGCGCCGGTACCTGGCCGTAGCAGTAGTTCGTGTCCATGGAGGTGCCCACCGGGAACCCGGCCAGCAGCCGGCCGCCGGAGATCACGTCCAGCATGGCGAACTCCTCGGCCACCCGGATCGGCGGGTTGTACAGCGCGATGGAGTTGCCGAGCACCACCAGCGCCGCCTTCGAGGTCCGGCGCGCCAGGGTCGCCGCCATGATGTTGGGCGAGGGCATGAGCCCGTAGCCGTTCGCATGGTGCTCGTTCACCCCGATCCCGTCGAAGCCGAGCGATTCGGCCTGCTCGAGCTCGTCCAGATAGACGTTGTAGAGCTCGTGACCCTTCACCGGATCGTAGAGCGACGAAGGAATGTCCACCCACACCGAGCGGTACTTCTCGCGGAAGTCGTCGGGCAGGTAGGGCCAGGGCATCAGATTGAACCAGGTGAACTTCATGTTGCGCGACTCCCCTCGAACGTGCACTTGAACGCGTCATCAAACGTGCTTCGGCCAGGGGTGTCAACTATGCTCGGGACTGGACAACTTCAGAGGCGCCCATGCACACCATCGAGTTCTTCTTCGACTGCTCGAGCCCGTGGACCTATCTCGCTTTCGAGAGCATCCAGCCCATCGCCGAGCGGGACGACGTGACCGTCGTCTGGAAGCCCATCCTGGTGGGCGGCATCTTCAACGCGGTGAATCCGAGCGTGTACGAGAATCGGGCCAAGCCGGTGCCGGCCAAGGCACGTTACTACCAGAAGGACCTTCAGGACTGGGCCCGCTACGTCGGGGTCACCATCGGTCAGCCACCGGTGTTTCCGGTGAACAGCGTCAAGGTGATGCGCGGCGCGTTCGTGGCCATCGAGGAGGACGTGCTGGTGCCGTACGCACGCCGCGCCTTCGAGCGTTACTGGGGCGAGCTCGCGGACATCTCTCAGGACGAGGAGGTGGCCGCTATCGCCGAGGCGGCCGGGCTCGACGTGGAGGCGTTCTTCGCAAAGATCACCGATCAGGCCTGCAAGGACCGCCTGAAGGCGAACACGGACGAGTGCATTCGCCGCGGGGGATTCGGATCACCGACGATGTTTCTCGATGAGGACGACATGTACTTCGGGAACGACCGGCTGGTGCTGCTGGAGGCGAAGCTGGCGGAGTGACGACCGTAAAGTGAACTTGGCAGCGCAGCCTGGCCTTCGCCTATTCCGGGCAGGGGGTGACGCCGAGCCGTTCCCGAAGGGCCGCCAGGGCGCGTGGCGGTTCGCCCAGGCGTTCGATGATCCTGAGCGCGCACGCCTTCGGTGCGGTGTGGCTCGTGTCGATCTCCAGATCGTAGTCGGCGCCGTGCGCGTGCACCTCGTGAAAGTGCGAGGTAGCGGTGCCCGGAAATCGCCCGGTTCGATGGCTCTCACGCTCGTTCACCACATCCAGGGAACAGCGTATGCCGATCAGGTACGCGGGGATCCCGTTCAGGGCGATCGCGTAGTCCTCCAGGTACTCGGGTTTGAACAGCAGGTCATCGATGATGACGTTGTTACCCGCCCCGGCAAATGCGGCAATGGCGCGACGCATGCCCCGCAGCACCTGCTCGCCGTGTGCCCCGAAGCGGATGTGGGTCAGGCGTTCGCCGTCCTGTTCCACGGGCACGATGTTCAGCCCCGATTCGCCCGGTGTGCCCTGGGGCGAGTTCAGGCCCCGGTAGCGCCCGGGCATCCCATCCCGGAACTGATCCAGCGCGATGTGCTGCCAGGGCTCGTCGAGCAGCTGCTGAAGCATGATCGCCAGCGTCGTCTTACCGGCGCTGGACGATCCGTTCAGAAAAATGACTTTACCCTCGGCCATGGCCGCGGATGGTATCCGTTCGACCAGTGGACGACAATTCGACCGGTGAGCCCGGACACTGCCAGCGCAGACGAACTGCAGAACCTGATCGACGCCAGCCTGCCGCTGCGTCAGGACGTCGTGCTGCGCACGGGCGCCATCACCGGGCGGATTGCCGTGCAGGAGAGGCTGCTTCCGGAAGAGGCCGTCGACATCGCCGGGGCCAGTGCGCACCGACGTCGGGAATTCGCAACCGGCCGGAATCTGGCGCGCGAAGCGATGATCGAGCTCGGTCGCCCCGCCGTAGCGATCTCGCGTGGGCCCGACCGGGAGCCCGTGTGGCCTTCAGGCATCACGGGCAGCATCACCCACACGCGCGATACCGCGGCCGTGGTCGTGGCGACGACCGAGCGGGTGGCATCGGTGGGCATCGACCTGGAAACCACCGGGCGGGTGTCCGAAGCCGTGCTGGGCAGGATCCTGACCCCCGCAGAACGGTCGTTGCTGGACGACGGCGATGCGCGTCTCCCGGATGTGGTGTTCTCGGCCAAGGAGGCAGGGTACAAGGCGACGCGCCCGCTTGCCGGTCGCTACATCGGATTTCAGGAAGCGGCGGTGGACGTCGACTGGGCGCGTGGCCGTTTCCGCTTCCGCTATCTGGGAACGCACGAACCCAATCGAGCCATGGAGCGCGGGGAAGGATACTTCCTCTTCTGCGGGCCATACGTGCTCAGCCTCGTTATTATTCCAGCCAATAACTAGAGACCCTTTTTTTATGCAAGCCGTTCTCGGGATTGCCGTGCTGATCGGTTTCGCCTGGCTCTTGAGCGAGCGGCGCCGGGAGGTTCAATGGCGAACCGTCGGGGTCGGGCTGGCGATCCAGGTGGGGCTGGCGCTTCTGCTCCTGCGTATCCCCGTTGTCAGCCAGACGCT
>JASFLG010000525.1:0-3437 GCA_050118205.1 Pseudomonadales bacterium | reverse complement strand
ACAGAACGGACGCCAGCGTTCACGGAACTTGATCTGCTCGTTGATCCGGTCCGCAATGCCGGGCGCGCTCGGGCAGCCGAGGATGCTGCGTGCTCCGAGGGCGCGGGGTCCGAACTCCATGCGTCCCTGAAACCAGGCCACCGGGTGGCCGGCGGCGAGAATCTCAGCGGTCTCCCCCGGCACGTCGTCGAGCCGACGGTAGCTGATCGGCTCGCGGGATGCCTTCAGGGACGCCTCGCAGGTCGGGGCGTCGTAGGATGGCCCAAGGTACACGTGCGTCATCTTCGGCAGCGTTTCGCCGCGTTCGGCAGCCACGTAGGTTGCGGCACCCAGCGATGTGCCCGAGTCACCGGCGGCCGGCTGCACGAACAGCTCCTGCACGTGATCCAGGGCGACGATTCGCTGATTCAACTTCACGTTCAACGCGCCGCCTCCCGCGAACGCGAGCTTACCGGTCTCGCGGAGAACGTCCCCGAGATAGGTTTCCATGAGGTCGAGGCAGCGCTCCTCGAAAAGACGCTGCATGGCCGCCGCATAGTGAATGTAAGGCTCATCGGCGACATCACCGCGGCGGCGCGGCCCGAGCCAGTCGACAAGCTTGTCACTGAAATAGAAACCGACGCCGTCTTCCTTGTGGCGTCGGAGGCCCACCGTGTTCACCAGCGTGGTGTCCACCTGGAAGCCCGCTCCGTTCGGGCGGATCAGCCGGCTCAGGTCATAGCGCGTCGGATCGCCGTAGGGCGCCATCCCCATCACCTTGTACTCGCCGTCGAGCATCTCAAAGCCGAGGAACTCGGTGAGCGCGCCATAAACGCCGCTCAACGAGTCAGGATCGTAGAACTCCTTCAGTTTGTGAATCCGTCCGTTCTCACCGAAGCCGAAGAACGTGGTGGCGTACTCCCCCTTGCCGTCGACCCCCATGATCGCCGTCTTCTCGCGGAAGCCGCTCAGATGGTAGGCACTCGAGGCATGCGCCAGGTGATGCTCCACGGGCACGAACTCCGTCCGGCTCCAGTCCAAGCCGATCCTGGTGCCCATCTCGCGCACCCGCTTACGGTTGCGGCGGAAGCGACGATTGCCGTTGAGCAGCGCATCGAGCGACCGGTCGGGCGCGTACCAGTAGCGACGCGCATAGTGCCAGCGGGCAGGCGTGAACAGACTGATGGGGGCATAGGGAAAGGCCACCACGTCCACGTCGCGACCTGCGATGCCGGCCTCGGCCAGGCAGTAGCGCGCCGCCTCGACCGGCATACGGTTCTTGGCGTGCTTCTCGCGTATGAAGCGTTCCTCTTCGGCGGCAGCGACGATCTCCCCATCCACCAGCAGCGCTGCGGACGGATCGTGATTCAGCGCCCCGGACAGGCCAAGGATGATCAAGGTCGGGTCACATCGATTCGGGGGTCGCTACTATACCAGCCCGGCATCGACGAAGGCGGCGTGGAAGCGTCGCCGCTCGTCGCCTTTCCAGTTCTCGAGGAAGCGTTGTCGATCCGCGCCAACGCGGCTCGGATCGATGCGCATGGCATCCAGGTCGATCAGGTGGATCCGATCCTGGTGCACCAGGAAGTTGCTCGCCTTCGCATCACCGTGGGTCAAACCGGCTGTCTCGAGCATCGCAAACAGCTGTGCGACCTCCTCGCACCGCGCCTGGGACAGACCCGAGCGCGCGACCTCCTCCGCCAGACTGGGCCCTGAAAGGTTCGCCTGCACGAGGTAGGCGAGACCGCGGACGCCGAAGTGCCGCTCTTCCACCAGCGCGAGCGGCCGCGCGGTCGGAATCTCGAGGAGGTGCAGCAACTGTCCGTACATCCAGGCCCGGCGATAACGGGGGTGCCGGCGCAGCATCCGACGCAGGCGATGCAGAGCACTCTTCACGTTGTAGCGTTTGATGACCACCGCATCGGGCAGCGCCGTGCGGACGACGGTAGCGCTGTTGCCGGCTTTGAGTGTCTCGCTGGAAGCGAAGGTGTCGTCGGTCGACGCGCCCAGCCATCTGCGGATCAGGGCCTCGCCGATGCCGCGCACCGCGTACGCCGTCCGGTTGCGTTCCGCGCGCACCACGAACTCGCTGCAGTCGCGCCGCGTCTTTCCGAGATAGCGCCGCATCCGGGTCCGGCGCGCGCGATCGAGCCGTCGCCGGAAGCCGTCCGACGTCGGGGCCTCGCCGCCACGCGCCCGGACATAGGCAGCGAGCAGGCCGGCCAGACCGTCGTCGTGCCGCGGCGCCCGCTGGGCCGCGAGCAGCGCCAGATTGTCCAGACCGGCACCGCCCGACCGGACGCGGCGGCTCTCGCGCACACCGTCGCCGTCCACCGCGTAAATGGTTCCACCACTGGCAACGAAGTTACCGAGGTGCATGTCGGTCTGCAGGATGCCCGCTGCGTGCAGCCGGCCGAAGTAACCGGCCACCGTCTCCATGGCATGCTGGTCCGAGTCGACGATCGGTCGGGCATCCGGCAGGATTCCGATCACAAGACCACGCACGCCGGGCGCGGCGATGCCGTCGATCACCGTCGGCACTGGGATACCGGCCCGACCCAGGCGCTCGAGCCCGATCCGCTCGCGCCGACAGTAGCGCTCATGGCTGGGGCCGTAGAACAGTTTGAGCAACACCTCGCCGGCACCGCCGCCGGATGCCGACCGCGCCCGGGCGACCAGGCGCCGGCCAGGCAGCACCCGCAGCAGCGTCAGACACTCCCACCGTTGCGACGTTCCGCCGGCGCAGTCGAGACACAGCGTGAAGGGCACCGATGTGTCAGTCTTCAGTCGCGGCAGGTCGCCGATCGCCACCTGCTTCAAGGCTCCACGCCTCCGTGGACCGTGGACCGACCGCCGGGGAACAGGCCGCGGCTCAGGCCCTTGCGCTTTCCCTTCTCATAGAGCTTCAGCGCCCGGTGGTAGACGCTCTCCCAGAAGGGACCTTCCTCGGCAAACACGTCCCTGAGCGGACGGCCCGTGTAGACCCGCACGAAGCGCAGCCAGCTCAGCCGGCTCACCGGCAGATCCAGTGACGAGAACAGCAGCGCGGCCAGGTCCCGGCGCCGCCAGCCGCGGGGAAGCCCGCGGAAGATCAGCGCCCGGTGCAGGTCCAGCACGGCCAGCTCCGGCCGGCGCGGGTCGCGATGGCGGAGCAGATGACAGAGGTAGAAGTCACGATGCACCACCCCTGCGGCGTGAAAGCGCCGTGCGAACTCGGCGATCCGCATCACCAGCCGTCGCCGCACCAGGGGATCCGGCGGCACCTCCAGCCACTCGAGGGTGACCGTCTCGAGATCCTCGTAACCGATCAGGGCATCGCAGAGCACGAACGACGAACGGCTCGACGGCGCACCGGTACCTTCTGCGAAAGCGGCCACCGTGGGTGCGGTGAGCCCCGCCCGCGCCAGATGCCGGCAGGCCTCGAACTCGTTGCGCGCGCCGAAGATCGCCCGCTTGCC
>JASFLG010000524.1:0-3440 GCA_050118205.1 Pseudomonadales bacterium | reverse complement strand
TGTTCCATGTGCCGGCCAGCTCGTCCATCCGGGCCAGGTCGCCGGCCTGGTTCGGGTTCACCCGGCCGTGCAGAAGCAGACGCTTGCTGCCCTCGAGCTCGTCGACAATCTCTCTCGTGGCGGCGGCCGCCTCGATGGTCACCGGTTCCGCGTCGGGCGCCGACGGCACGAAGGAGAGCACCATCAGGTCCGTGTCCGAGTCGAGGAACACGTCCTTGATGAATTCCTTCGGTCCCAGACAGTCGAGATACGACGTCGGGTCGCCTTTGTAGTTCAGCTCGCAGTCGGCCTTCGGCATCTGCGAGAACGGGCGCGCGAACTCCGGCACCTGATCGAGCCAGGCGCCGTTCGGATCCACGTAGTGACCCTGCACGTCGAATATGAACTCGTCGCCGTTCACGGCGGCGGCGGCCAGGTCGGTATCCAGGGCGGCGGTGGGCGGCACGTCGAAGAAGCCAGCGGTCTTTCCGGCGGCCGCATTCGCCTGGTTCATGGCGAGCAGCGTGGTCGCGGCTCCGGCGCTGCCGAGCAGGAATCGCCGACGACTCTGATCCGTGCGGCGGGCATGCTCGGTGGCCCTGGTCAGGGCGAGCCGATTGCCGAGGCGGTTCGCACGCGACAGCGGCACCGGCAGGAACTCGCCGTTTGATGTGGTATCGATCTTGATCGGCAGCCGCAGGCCTTCCGGGTCCGCTGGCGCGGGCTTGCGCTTCATGTCCGTCTCGGTCTCCGTATCCGGGAGGCGCGTCCTCCGTTTCGGGACGCGAGTATAGCCTGAGTCGCCGGGGCTCCGCCGCTCAGACGAGGTGCTCGAGCGCCGCTTTCAGGGTGGGATAGGTGAACGGAAAGTCCGACAGCCGCCGTCCGATCACCTGCTGTCCGTCGCAGACGAGGGTGGCCTGCTCGCCGAGCAGGGCCTTGAGGAGAAAACGCGGCGTGAACAGGAACGACGGGCGGTGCAGGGCGGCGCCCGCCGTCTGAGCGAACTCGGCGTTGCGCACCGGCTCGGGCGCCACCACGTTGTACACGCCCCGGCTGTCCGGGGCGTCGATGAGCCGCTGGACGATGTCGACGGCGTCGTGCAGGTGAACCCAGGACAGCCACTGGTTGCCGCTGGCGATGGGGCCGCCCACGAACAGTCGGAACGGCAGGAGCATCTGCGCCAGCGCGCCGCCGGTGCTGCCGAGCACCACGCCGAAGCGGGTGACGACGCCGCGAACGTCCGCACGCAATGCCTCGAGCGGCGCTTCCCACTGGACCGCCAGGTTCGCCAGAAAATCGTTGCCCGCCGGCGAGGATTCGTCCACCGGCGCGTCTCCGGTGCCGTAGTAGCCCACTCCGGAAGCCTGCACGAACACGGATGGTGGTCGCCGCGCGGTGTTCACCGCCTCGACCAGGGCCCGGGTGGGCTCGACCCGGGAAGCCAGGAGCTCGGCCTTGCGCGCGTCGCTCCAGCGGGGGCCGCCGATGGGGGCGCCGCACAGGTTCACCACCGCCCGGGCACCCTCGATGACCGACGGCCAGGACGCGTCCGCGGACTGGTCCGAGGACGCGTCCGCATTGGCGGGACGTCCGCTCCAGCGGGCGAATCGTACCGGACCCACGGGCGGTCGCTCGCGTGAACGGCTGAGGATGACCACGTCGTGACCGGCCCCGCCGAGCACGGCCGCGAGCCGGCGACCGATGAATCCGGTGCCGCCGGCGATCACCACCCGGGGTCTCTCTGAAGCTTCCATGTGGTCCATCTTACCCATGCCGGGGGTGAATGCGGACGCGCCTTCGCTTAGGATGCGACCCCTTTTTCCCCGCCGGAGACATCCCGTCACTCATGAGCACCGGGCTTAGCGAACTGATTGCGCTGCTCGACCTGGAACGGCTCGACAGATATCTGTTTCGCGCCTATCACCCGAAGGGCCGCGAGCATCGCCTGTACGGCGGGCAGATCATGGCGCAGGCGCTCAGGGCAGCCGCATCCACCGTGCCGGCGGAGCGCGCGGTGCACTCGCTGCACGGGTACTTTCTGCGCCCGGGCGATCCGGCCATCCCGGCGCTGATCGATGTGGAGCCCATTCGCGACGGCCGCTCCTTCAGCACCCGGCGGGTGGTGGTCATCCAGCACGGCCAGGCCATCTTCAACATGGATGCGTCGTTTCAGGTAGCGGAGGCGGGCCTCGAGCACCAGCTCGAGATGCCGGATCGGACGCCGCCGACGGACGGGATGGTCCCGGCGGAAATGCGCACCTGGCCGTTTCTCGGCTGGCGCCACGATCACAGGCGGCTGAGCTCCAGCGAAGCGCAACCGCCGCGGCAGGACCTGTGGTTCCGCGCCAACGGCGTCGTCCCGGACGATCCGGTGCTGCATGCGTGCCTGGCGGTCTACGAGTCCGACAACGCGCTGCTCGGCACGGCACGGCTGCCGCATCGGGACGTCATGGTCCGGGAGCGCATGCAGATGGCGAGCCTCGACCACGCCATGTGGTTTCACGCGCCGGCGGTGACCGACTGGCGGGTGGACGAGTGGCTGCTGTATTCCCTGGACGCGCCCTCCGCCTCGCGGTCTCGGGGCTACAACCGGGGTATGATCTTCTCTGCACAGGGAAAGCTGGTGGCGTCGACCATGCAGGAAGGGCTGATGCGCCAGCGCTGAAAGGGGAAGCGATGGCTGACGGGGAGCCCCTCAAGCACGACGTAATCATCGTCGGCGCCGGAATCAGCGGCCTGACCACGGCGCTCGCGCTCGCCGACGCCGGGTGCCGGGTGCGCGTGTTCGAGTCGGTCCGGGAGCTCCGTGCCCTGGGGGTGGGTATCAACCTGCTGCCGCACTCGGTGATGGCGCTGCACCGGCTCGGGCTCGAGGAACCGCTCGCGGCCACGGCCATTCTGACCGGCTCGCTGCGTTACCACGCCAAGGACGGCAAGACCATCTGGTCGGAGCCGCGCGGCATCGACGCCGGCTATCCGTGTCCGCAGTACTCCATTCATCGAGGCGCCCTGCAGATGATCCTGCTGGACGCCGTGCGCCGGCGGCTGGGTTCCGACGCCGTTGCCACCGGGCGGGTATTCGTCCGCGCCACCCAGGATGGGAGCGGGGTGACGGCGACGTTCGCCGACCCGGAGAGTGGTGCGGTGGTGGAGACGGTGCGGGGCGACTGCCTGGTCGGCGCCGACGGCATCATGTCCGCGGTGCGCGCGAGCTTCTATCCGGACGAGGGCAACCCGGTGTATGCCGGCCAGGTGCTCTGGCGTGGCGTGACCGTGAGCGAACCGTTCGCGGATGGACGGACCATGGTCATGGTCGGGAACGACGAGAAGAAGGCAGTGGTCTATCCCATCGGCTGGGCCGACGGCTCTCACCAGCTGATCAACTGGATCGCCGAGCTCGCCATCGAGAAGGCGCTGCCGGCGAACAAGGGAGACTGGAACCGGGAAGGGAACAAGGC
>JASFLG010000523.1:0-3441 GCA_050118205.1 Pseudomonadales bacterium | reverse complement strand
TCGCCACCCACCAGCGGGAGTCCGCCGGGTCGATGGTGTCGTCGATGCCGAACAGGGCCGCCTGATTCAGCGCCTTGCCGTTCTCGTAGGCGCGCGCCACCATCTCCTCGAACTTCGCGAGCCGCTGCTCCGGATCCTCGATCGCGGCCAGCTCCTTCCGGTAGCCGAGCTTCACCGAGCCTTCCAGCCCCATGCCGCCGAACTCGCCCGTGGGCCAGGCCACCGCGAAGGCGGGCGTCTGATGGGAGCCGCCGGACATGGCGATGCCGCCCAGGCCGTAGGACTTGCGGATGACGATGGTGAAATAGGGCACGGACAGATTGGCGCCGATCACGAACATGCGGCTCGAGTGCCGGACCAGCGCCGTCTTCTCGATCTCCGGGCCCACCATGATGCCGGGCGTGTCGCAGAGATACAGAATCGGGATGTCGAAGGCGTCGCACAGCTGCATGAAACGCGCGCCCTTGTCCGCACCGTCCGAGTCGATGGCGCCGCCCAGATGCCTGGGATCGTTGGCGATCACCCCGACCGGCCGGCCCTCGATGCGTGCCAGGGCGGTGACCATGGTGTGACCGAATCCGCTGCGCAGCTCCAGCACCGTGCCCGTGTCGGCGATGGTGTGGATCACGTCCCGGATCTCGTACACCCTGAGCCGGTTCTCCGGCACGATGCGGCGCATGAGGCGCTGATCCGGCGCCTCCCAGTCACTCAAGCGCCCCTGAAAGTAGCCCAGGTACTGCCTGGCCACCCGCACCGCTTCCGCCTCGTCGGCGACCGCGATGTCCACCACCCCGTTCGCGATCTGCACCGGCAGGGGACCGATCTCTTCCGGCGCGTAGATGCCGAGGCCGCCGCCTTCGATCATGGCCGGGCCGCCCATGCCGATGTTCGACCCTTCCGTGGCGATGATCACGTCGCAGCATCCGAGCAGCGAGGCGTTCCCCGCAAAGCAGCGGCCCGAGGTGATCCCCACCATGGGCACCAGGCCCGACAGCTGAGCAAAGCGGGAGAAGGTGGTCTGGGTGCTGACCCCGATGCCGTCCGTGTCCCCCGGCCGGCCGCCGCCCCCCTCGGCGAACAGCACCATGGGCATCCGGCCGTCTTCGGCAATGTCGATCATCCGGTCGGTCTTGCGGTGGTTCTGGCCACCCTGCGTGCCGGCCAGCACCGTGTAGTCATACGCCATGACCACGGAGCGCGAGGCGGGATCGCCGAAGTGTTCGCCGTTGATCGCGCCGATACCGGTGATCATGCCGTCCGCCGGCGTGTTATCAATCAGATCCTGCATGGTCCGCCGGCGTCGCTGGGCCGCCACCACCAGGGAGCCGTACTCGACGAACGTGCCCGGATCGCAGAGATCCTCCACGTTCTCCCGTGCCGTGCGCTGATTGGTCTTGCGCCGTCTGGCGACAGCCTGTGGCCGCGAGGCGTCCAGCGTCTTGTCGTGACGTGCTTCCACCTCGGCCAGGTCCGGCCGGATGAAGTCGAGATCCACGGCTTCCTCATCGGCACCGAGGGTGCCTTCCATGTCCTGGGGCTCGATCCAGGCGAGCGCGTGGTTCTGAAAGACCGTGTCGCCCGGTGCGACGCCGATGCGGCGCACGATGCCGCTCTGCGCGGCGCGGATCTCGTGCTCCATCTTCATGGACTCCATCACCATCACCTGCTGCCCGGCGAGCACGGTGTCGCCTTCCTGCACATCCACCGCGATGACGGTGCCCTGCAGGGGGGCGGTGAGCGGCACGGTCCCCGGCGGTCCGCTCACCCCGGCCGCGGCCGTGGGGACAGGGGCGCTCACGGGAGGCTGTCTCTCGGCACCGGGTTGCCGGCCGAAATCGAGCACCGCCAGCGGATCGCGATGGTCGATCCGGGCGCCGGCCAGCACCTTCGTCTCCGCTCCGGCACCGGCCTGGCTGGCGACCGCCAGCTGTGCCGCGTGCTCATCCACCCAGCGGGTGGTAACGACGCCCGCGGCGACGTCCGGATGATCGAGCAGGTTCTTCAGGAACCCCAGATTGGTCTCCACCCCATCGATGCGGAACTCGTCCAGCGCCCGCCGCGTCTTGCCGATCGCCGCAGCAAAATCCGCGCGCGGGCTGTGGCAGATGACCTTCGCCAGCAGGGAATCGTAGAGCGGCGAGGTGGTGTAGCCGGCGGTGCCGAAGGTGTCCGTGCGCACCCCGGGGCCGGTGGGCGGCTCGAACCGGGTGAGGGTGCCGCCGGTGGGTAGCACCGATCCGTCTTCCGCCATCCGTTCCAGGTTCACGCGCGCCTGGATGGCAAAGCCGCGCGGGGCGGGAATCGACCCGGCACCCAGCCCCAGCTCCGCGAGTGTTTTCCCGGCGGCGAGCTGGATCTGCGTGGCGACGATGTCGATCCCCGTCACCGCCTCGGTGATCGTGTGCTCCACCTGCAGGCGGGCGTTGGCCTCGATGAAGGCAAAGTCTTCGCTCATCACGTCCACCAGAAACTCGAAGGTGCCGATGCTCGTGTAGCCGATCTCCCGGGCGAGCCGCACGGCCGCCTCCGTGATGCGCTTGCGGGCGTCGTCGCTCAGGGCGGGTGACGGCGCGATCTCCAGGATCTTCTGGTGCCGGCGCTGCAGGCTGCAGTCGCGCTCGCCGAGGTGCACCACCTCGCTGCCGTCGGAGAGCACCTGCACCTCGATGTGACGGGCGGCGGGCATGAGCTGCTCGACGTAGACGCCGTTGTTGCCGAAGGCGGCGCCGGCCTCGGACCGGCAGCGCTCGTAGGCGGCATCCACATCCGCCGGGTCCGTCACCACGCGCATGCCGCGGCCGCCGCCGCCGGCAATGGCCTTGATCACCATGGCGCTGCCCGACGGCAGCGCGTCGAGGAAATCCCGGGCTTCTTCCAGGGACACTTCGTGATCGATTCCGGCGAGCACGGGCACGCCGGCCGCCCGGGCCGCTTCCCGGGCCGTTGCCTTGTTGCCGCACAGCTCCAACGCTTCCGCCGACGGGCCGATGAAGGTGAGCCCGGCCGCCGCGCAGGCGATGGCGAGCTTGGGGTTCTCGCTCAGGAAACCGTACCCGGGATGCACCGCGTCGCAGCCCGCCCGCTTGGCCAGCGCCACCACCTGCTCGAGGTCCAGGTAAGCCGACGGGCCCTTGCCGCTCAGGGCTTCGGCCGAATCCGCCGCCGGGACGTGTGCGCTCGCCGCATCATCCTCCGCGTAGACGGCCACTGACTCGAGATCGAGCTCTGCCGCCGCCCGGCTGATTCGAATCGCGATCTCGCCCCGGTTCGCCACGAGGATCCTGGAAACCGACATCTGCACTCCCTTCCCCAATACCCAGGCCACCTAATCTATCATCGCGGGAGCGGTTTTCTACGGAACGGCTGAGCATCGTGGCCGCCGGAAGCGCTCGGGTTGCGACGGTTCGCGCTTTTCGGCGCCTCGCCGCTGCACGTCATCGA
>JASFLG010000522.1:0-3442 GCA_050118205.1 Pseudomonadales bacterium | reverse complement strand
CCGATCGAAAGTGTCTGCGCCACGTCACCTTTTCCGGGAAGGTGCTTTTCTATACTACGCCGACGTTGCGTTCTGCCCAAGGACTGCAGACCCTGATGGAAAACGTTCGCGCCACACTCCTGACTGCTCCGCAGGCGGAGCTCGAAGCCCTCTCCTTCGCGCTTCCAGAGCCCGAGTCGGTCGGTGAGTGGATCAGCCGTCTGCCCATGGCCAACGTCTCGGAAAGTGCCGGACAGATCCGTCAGGCCACGTTCGAGATCGCCCGGCTGGACACCGACTGGGGCACGCGCATGGACCTCCTCGAGGGGATCCGTCCGACGGTCCTCTACCTGGCGGCCCGGCTGGACAAAACGGCGAACGGAGCCGGCAGCCAGGCGGATGCCATATCGCGACTCGCTCAGCGTCTGCAGACCAATCTGTGCTCCGGCTATCGGGCCGTGGTACTGGCAGCACTGGAGACCGCGGCTGAGAACGCGGAGGCCTGCACGACCCTGTCACTCGCAGCACACCGGGCGCTTTCCGATCTGTCCAGGACCCTGCTCAGAACGCTGCAGTACTACGTGGCACCGGCGGAGCGGCTCTGGCTGAAGCTCAATCAGCTCTATCACCTCGCCGAGCAGCTGGGCATCGACCGCGAGGTACACGCAGACACCGAAAGCAACACAACCCTTCAGATCAGCATCTCCGGCATCTATCTCCGCTCGCTGCTGCTGGCCATGGCGCGCCCCTACCAGCTGCGCCACCGTCAGCTGACCGACGTCTTCCGCGCCCTCGGAGCCTGGGCGCCCGTCGTGTCTCTTTCCGACGCGCCAGGCGAGGGCGTCCACGTGATCGACCTGGCATCGGACCACGGGCCCGTCTACACCGAAGCGTTCGCAGGCGGCGGCACGAAACGCGCCGTTCGGGCCGAAGCGCTGATCGAAGCGCTCGAGGCCCACCTCCGGAACGAAGATGCGGACATCGTGATTCCGGCCCACATCGACAACGCCCTGATCAGCCACCTGACCGGCGCCTGGGGCGAGATGAAGCCACGGGCCTTCCGCCGCTCGGCCACGAGCGACCCGGTCAAGGTCACCGTCGGGCTGCGCTCGACCCACTACTTTCTCAGCGGCGGCACGGCGTTCGCCGACCTGCTCGGCCCGGGCAGCAGCGCGACCCCCGGAGAGATCAATCCGTTCCTGAAGGACGACGTACGCTTCGTGCCGAACATCTCGGATCGCCCCCGGGACGTGTGGGACGACGCGTTCGACGTGGGAGCGAAGATCCCCGTGAACCCGAGTTTCGACGACCCCGAGCAGGTGCTCTACCCCCACGAGCCGAAGAAGCGGTCGGCCGAGACAGAAGACGACTACCGCTGTCACGACACTACTTCGGCGGACATGAGCCCCGGCGGATATCGGCTGCGCTGGAACGAGCCGTTTCCGACGAGTCTGCAGACCGGCGAGCTGATCGGTCTTCGTGACGAGACAGATCCGCGCTGGTGCCTGGCGGTCGCACGCTGGATCCGTCAGGACGAGGCCGGACCCTTCATGGGTGTCGAGCTTCTGGCGCCACAGGCGAAACCGGTGGCCGTGCGCCTCGTCCAGAGCCGTGGCGGGCGGGCCGAGTACAAGCGCGCCTTTCTGCTCCCGGAGCTGAAGCCGGTCGGTCGTCCGGCCACGCTGATCACCCCGGAGGGACCATTCGCGACCGGCCAGAAAATTCACCTCTGGGACGACGGAACGCAAAACACCGCACAGCTGGGCGACTGCCTGCTTAAAACCGAGAGTTTTAATCAGTTCACATTTCGAATGTTGGGTGGTTACTTGGAAAAATCCAGGTCCCCAACCAACATGGTCAACCGCAAGCAAATCAACAAAACGCAAACTGGGTTCAGGTAACGGGATGGCGGCCTCAACAAAGGATCTGTCGGCACAGCAGACCCAACACGGACCGGTACGGCTTCTGGTCGCTGAGCGATCGGAGAACGCTGCCTACCAGTTCGATTCTCTTCTGCGCGACTCCGGTATCGCGACGCGCCTGGAGGTCATAGACCTTCCCATGGCCGTCGACAAGCTCGTTCACGCAGACATGATGCTCTGCAGCGCAGCGCTTCCGGAACTCTCCCAGTACTTGCCCCGCCTGGCGAGCCTCGCGCCGCGCGTGCCCATCATCCTGGTGAACAACGACGACGCCTCGCTGACCCGATCCGAGGGCATGGAGCTCGGAGCCGCCGACGTGGTATCGGAAGCGGACGAGCGTCACCTCGTCCTGGTGTTCAAGCGCGAGCTGGAACACGTCTGTCAGAACCTCCGGCTCAAGCAGACCAGGAAGGCGCTGGCCGAGGCGGAACGACGCTGTCAGCTTCTGCTCTCCAGCTCCCGGGCCGCGATTGCCTATGTTCACGAAGGCATGCACATCTATGCGAACGCGCACTACCTCGAGCTCTTCGGTTTCGAGGACGCGGACGATCTGCTCGGGCTGCCTCTGATCGATCTGCTCGACGGGAACAGCCCGGGCGTGCTCAAGGAAAAGCTGAAGATCTTCCGTCGGAACGAGGAGGAGCTCGACTTCGATTTCACCGGTCGCAGCACTGACGGAAACGAGGTGGCCGGCAACATGACGCTAGCGGCCGCCGAGTACGAAGGCGAGCACTGCATTCAGGTCACCGTGCGTCCGCAGGCAGATCATGCGACCCGTCTGTCTCTGGTTGCGCAGGCGCAGCGCGACGACGACGCGACCGTACCGGTGCTTTCCGACGAGCTGGATGCGCCTGGCGACGAAGGAGACGTGCCGCTTCTGAAAGGCCCGGCCGGGACGGACGACGACGCCGGGTTCGAGCTCGAGCTGGAAGCCGAGACGACGGACGACGACGGGGCTCAGGCCAACGGCAGCGCGCACATTGAGGATGCCGACTCCGGAACCGATGCCGATGCCGATGCCGATGCCGATGCCGATGCCGATGCCACAATGGAGCCCGACGCCGCAACCGAGATCGAGTTCGATGCGGATATCGATGCCGATACGGACACCGACACGGCTGCCGTTGCCGAGACGGATACGGCCGTCGAGCCGGATATGGATGCTGTCCCCAGCCCGGAGCCGGCCGACGCCGGGCTGCCAGCCGCCCAGCGCGCATCCGGACGTCGCTCCAGCATGGGGCTGTCCGATTTCCTCTCCGCCTCCGAGGCCATTGTGCGGGCGGAGGACGGGCAGTTCGTCAGTGTGTTCGTCGCCCAGGTGGACGGTCACGAGGAGCTGCAGCGGTCGTTCGGTCTGGCCGGCCTGGACGACACCTGTCGCCAGGTGGAAGCCAAGCTCGCCGCGGAGGTCGACGCTCCGTTCATGCAGATCTCACCCTCTCAGTGGGCCATGCTCGTGTGCAACCCGACCCGCGACGACGCGCTCGATCGGGTGGACCGCTACCGGGCGGCCGTCGAGGCGATGATGTTCGAGGTGCGCG
>JASFLG010000521.1:0-3443 GCA_050118205.1 Pseudomonadales bacterium | reverse complement strand
CAACGAGTCCCGCGCCGATGGCGGCGGCGACCCGTGGACCGGGTTTGTACAGGATCTGTCGCCGACACAGCGCAATATCGTCCGCCCGGTCCGGGAAGCTGCCGACGAGCTGAGTAAGCGCGTTCAGCGAGCGCTCCATGATCAGATGGTGCACGGGTACGATGTAGGCGAGCAGGATGCAGAAGAACAGCGTTACGCCAACGGACATCCGCCCGGCGCCGCCCTCGATGCCGTTCACCAGCAGGAAGACGAGCAGGAGAACCGCGAAGATCAGCGTGCCCGTCAGCCAGCGCCCACCACGAACCGGCAGCACGATCCTGAGCAGCCAGAAGCCGGCCCCCTGCAGGGTTGTGGAGCTGGAACCGCCATCCGCTGCCGTATTACCCGGAGGGGCATCGTGTTCGACGTCGTCTCTAAGCACCTTCCACGGTTCCAGGCATCCTGTCGCTGCGGTTAGATGACACTCGGAGGGCGACTTTGTAAAGTCCCTTCACTCGTGTCGGCTGCCGGGGGGCTAATCGTGGGAGATGAGATCGAACGCCGCTACTTCGATGCGGAAGACTTCAGCGAGTTCCGTCGCCGGCTCGATGCCGAAACCGCACTCCTGAAGCAGCAGTTCGACGCCGGTGAGTTCAGCACGCGCGGGGACCTCGCCGGATTCGAGCTGGAAGGCTGGCTGGTGGACGATCGGGGCGATCCGTGGCCGAACAACGACGAGTACCTGGCGGCGCTCGACAACCCGCTCGTCGTGCCCGAGCTGGCGGCGTTCAATGTCGAGCTCAACGGCAGCCCATCAGCGCTCACCGGGCGCGTGTTCTCCAGGCTGCACGATGAGCTGAACGCCACCTGGTCGGCCTGCCGGCGCGCGGCCGAACGGACCGGCTGCCACCTGGTCGCCATCGGTATCCTCCCCACCGTGTGCCAGAAGGTGCTGACTTCCGAGCACATGTCCAGCATGGTCCGCTACCACTCGCTGAACGACCGGATCATGGCCATGCGCGACGGCAAGCCGCTGAGTCTGACCATCGACGGCGAGACCGAGCTCGCGATCAGCCATCACGATGTGATGCTCGAAGCGGCTGCCACCTCGTTTCAGATTCATCTGCAGTGCCGGCCGGAACGTTCCGTGCGCGACTTCAACGCGTCCATCATCGCGTCCGCGCCCATGGTCGCGGTGTGTGCCAACTCGCCGCTGCTGTTCGGTCACATCCTGTGGGACGAGACCCGGATCCCGCTCTTCGAGCAGGCCGTCGACGTGGGTGAGCTCTATCCGCCACGGGTGAGCTTCGGAGACGGCTACGTCCGCGAATCCCTGCTGGAGATCTTCGAGGAGAATCAGAGCCGGCATCCGATCCTGATCCCGGCGGTCCGGGATGACCCGCCCAGCAAGTTCTCGCACGTCCGTTTTCACAACGGCACACTCTGGCGCTGGAACCGGCCGCTGATCGGCTTCGATTTCGACGGTCAGGTGCACCTGCGCATCGAGCACCGCGTCGTCTCGGCGGGGCCGACCATAAAAGACTGCATCGCCAACGCTGCTTTCTACTTCGGTCTCGTTCGCGGTTTTCACCTGAGCGACCGACCCCCGGAAGAGACGCTGTCGTTCGAGATCGCGCGGGCGAACTTCTACACCGCGGCCCGCTATGGTCTCAACGCCAGACTCGTCTGGCCACGCGGAGACCGGCTGATCGAGGTGAGCCTGCGTGAGCTCATTGTCGACGAACTGCTGCCCATGGCCCGGCGCGGGCTCGAAGCCGAGAACATTCCGACCGCCGAGATCGGCGAGTACCTTGATGTCATCGCAGATCGGGTGGAATGCGGGCAGAACGGTGCCGCCTGGCAGAAGCGCTGGCTGCACCTGCACGGCAGCGACCTGCACGAGCTGGTTCGAGAGTATCGGCAACGCCAGGACTCCGGCGAGCCGGTTCACACCTGGACGCTCTAACATGCCGCTCAGAGTTCACTGGTCCCTGCCCGATGGTCTGCTCGATCTGGACGCCACCGCGCTACACCAGCATCTGGGCGGGCCGACGCTTGTGCATGTCCCCGGGCGGCGATTGCCGGCGCTGTTCGTCTCGGTGCTGCTGCATGGCAACGAGACCAGCGGCTGGGACGGGCTGCGCCGGTTCCTCCGTGAGAATCCGAGGCCTGACCGGGCGCTGACCGTGTTCATCGGCAACACGGCGGCCGCCGCGCAGGGAGTCCGCGCGCTGCCGGGTCAGCCGGATTACAACCGGATATGGGGGGGTGCGGAGGAAGGCGGTGTCGCGCTTCCGGCGGCCCTGCAGACGGCCATCGCGGGGCAACCCTTCTTTGCGTCTGTGGATCTGCACAACAACACGGGGCACAACCCGTACTATGCGGTGGTAACGGATCTCTCGCCCGCCAACCTCGGCCTGGCGCAGCTCTTTTCTGACAAGGCCGTATACGTGGAGGAGCCCGATACGGTCCTCACCCGGGTCTTCGACGGTCGCTGTCCTGCGGTCGCGCTCGAGGTGGGTCCGGTCGGGGATCCACGGTGCGCGGATCGGGTTGTCGACTTGCTGGGCCGCGCTCTGCTTCTGGACGCCATTGCCGATGCCGAGCCCGGTGACCTCAGTCTGTTCCGGACACGGGTACGCGTGCACATCCGGGAGGACGTGCTGTTCGCGTTCGAAGGCGAGCTACCCGATGGCGGGGAAGGCGTCGACCTGACGCTCACCGGAGGCGTGGAGGCGGTGAACTTTCACGAGCTGGCGGCGGGCTCGGTGTTCGGCACCAGCCGGCGCTGCGTGAACCGGGTCCTCGAGGTTCTGGACGTGAACCACGCGGACGTCACCGAAGCATACTTCGCCCGGGACGGGCAGAAGATCCTGCTTACCCAGCCGGTAGTGCCGGCGATGTACACCACCGACGCCTACGTGATCCGACAGGATTGCCTGTGCTACTTCATGGAGCGGCTCACGCCGTAGGCGCCCGAACGGATGGCGCGGCGCCATGGTATCCAGACAGGGCACTAGATGCAGCGACCGCCGTCCACTTCCAGGGCGACCCCGGTGATCAGACTCGCCTCGTCCGAGCAGAGAAAACAGGCCGCTGCTGCGATGTCGGTGGGTGTGGAGAAGCGGCCGAGTGGAATCGTCGCGAGAAAGCGCGCCCGGTTCTCCGGCGTGTCCTCGCCCATGAACGTGGCCAGCAGCGGGGTCTCCCCGGCGACGGGATTCAGGGCGTTCACCCGGATGCCGAACGGTGCCAGCTCCGCGGCCATGGATCGGGTCGCCGTGATCACCCATCCCTTGCTCGCGTTGTACCAGGTGAGCCCTGCTCGGGGACTCACCCCCGCGGTGGAGGCGATGTTCAGGATTACACCCCCGCCTCGTGCCTTCATGTCCGGCACGGCGTGCCGCGCGGTGTGGTAAATGCCCCTGACGTTCACGGCGATCAGACGGTCGAACGCGGCGGGG
>JASFLG010000520.1:0-3463 GCA_050118205.1 Pseudomonadales bacterium | reverse complement strand
GGCGCCTGTCAGCGGTGGTCAGCGGCGACGGTCAGTCGTAGCCCGGCGGCGGTGTGAAGGCGCCGATTTCGTTGCCGATCTGCCGCGCGAACTCGATGGTGCGGTAGTCCCGGTAGGGGGCGCTGACCGCCTGCACGCCGATGGGCAGTCCCTCGCGCGACGGACCGGTAGGGAACACGGTACTCGGCAGGTAGGCATTCACGATCATGCCGGCCCAGAAAAGCTGCCGCCAGTAAGGCTGGTCCTCATTGTCCACCGAGATGGTCCGCCCCTGGAACGCGCTGTGGTCGTGGGGGAAGGCGGGGGTCGCCATCTGCGGGCAGAGCAGAATGTCCCAATCCTCGAAGAAGGCACCCCAGGCCAGGCGCAGCCTCTCTCTCGCGACGTTCGTCTGTATCCACTCCCGATGCGGGAGCACCGTGGCACGGGTCTGCAGAGCAGAGAAGGAGTCGTCCGCCGGATCCAGGGCCGCCGCCGCCGTCCCGGCCTCGGCGACCTCCGCATCGGTCAGGCTTGCCGTCATCACCGACCACAGAAGCGTCTGATAGTTGCGGTGTGCGGCGGCGACGTCGAATGCCGGGCGCGCCGAGTCCGATACCTTCGCCCCGAGCTTCGACAGGGTCTCCCCCACCATCACCACCCGATCGGCCACTTCGGTAGCGACCGGTGCGGTCTCGTCCGTGGGCCAGAGGGCGACCCTCAGGTCAGCGAGACGTTCGAAGTCGGCGGCCGGCAGGTCGAGCTTCCAGCCGAGCGCCTCACGCTCCGCCGGGCCCGCCATGATGCCGAGCGCCACCCGCAGGTCGTCCGCACCACGCGCCAGGGGGCCGCAGACGGCCAGATCCGCTTCCGGCATGTTCGCGAGGAGCTCGTGGCCCGACATCGGAATGATCCCGTAGGTGGGCTTGTGACCGTAGACGCCGCAGAAGTGAGCCGGATTGCGAATGGAGCCGCCGATGTCGGAGCCCGCTTCGAGCCCGGTCAGTCCTGCCGCCAGTGCCGCGGCGCTGCCGCCGGAGGAGCCGCCGGGTGTTCTCGCGGTGTCCCAGGGATTCCCCGTCGTCCCGTAGATGGGGTTGTAGCTCTGAAAGTCGGCCAGGTTCGTCGGCACGTTGGTCTTGCCGAGGAAGTGCGCGCCGGCGGCCTGAAAGCGGCGAACCGCCAGACCGTCCGCATCGGCCACGTTGTCGCGGAAGTCCTCGATACCCCAGGTCGACGGCGTGTCCGCGATCACGTAGGACTCCTTGATGGTCATGGGCAACCCGTGCAGGGGCCCCAGGTCCCGTCCTTCCGCCAGAGCGCGGTCCGCCGCATCCGCTGCCTCGAGCGCCCGATCGAAGATCCGCACGACCACGGCGTTGATTGCGCCGTCGTACTTCTCGATCCGATCGATGTAGTGGCGGGTGAGCTCCACGGAGCTGATCTCGCCCGTTCGGATCTTCGCGGCGAGCTCCAGCGCGGTGAGAAAGGCGATGTCGGTCATGATGGGTTCCTCACTTTGGTCAGCCGCCGGTCTCGGCGGCGATGGCCGCGAGAACCGTCGGTCGCTCGAGCATGCGCCGGGCGTGCTCGTGAATCGTCGGATAGCGGGCCGAATCCAGCGCGTGGGCCGGCAGCCACTGGGTGATGGTGAACAGATACGGATCGGCGACGCTGTAGCGCTCACCGAGCACCCACGGCTGACCGACCATCTCCGCGTCCATGAGCCGGAAGCAGTCGTCCACCACGGACGGGGCCTTCCGTTTCATCTCGGCGATGGCCGCCGGGTCGTCCGCCCAGCGCTCGCCCCGGCGGCTGTGCGCGTGCGCCACGTGCACGGTGGCGCACAGGTAGGCGTTGAATGCCTGCAGCCGCGCAAAATCGTAGGGGTCCTCGAGAGGAGCCAGGTCTGCGTCGGGGTAACTCTGGGCGATGAAGGCGAGGATCGCCGGGGTCTCCGTGAGAATCCCCCGATCGGTCGCCAGCGCCGGCACCCTTCCCTTGGGATTGATCGCCCGGTAGCCGTCGCTCCGCTGCTCGGCGCTCGTGAAGTCGACCAGCTCGAGCTCGAACTCCGCGCCTGCGTCCCGGAGCGCGATGTGCGAGGCCCGGGCGCAGCTGCCGGGCGCATAGTAGAGCTTCACGTTCTTCCCCCTTGCAGACCCCGGCACAGCTTACGCCCGGGGGGCGGTTCCGCCAAGGCGCCAGGTCGCCTAGCGGGCGAAGGTGAGCATCCAGCGGTAGATGTCCCGGTACTCGACTCCGTCCGCGCCTTCGTCAGTGTCGCCGTGCCGGTTCTCGTAGACGATGCGCCATTGCCCGTGGCCGACGCCCGGAAGCACGGTGAGTTTCGGCATGGGCTCGAGCGCGGGACGGCAGGCGTTCAGCACCTCGACCGGCTTCGCGCCGCTCTCCAGGCCGATCAGCGGGTCGTCGGCGCCGTGAAAGGCCCAGATGCCCATGCCCCGGAACACGTTGCAGGACCGGCTGAGGTCACCCGCCCAGGCGCTGACAGGGACGATCGCGGCGAACTCGTTGGAGAAGTTCTTCGCCAGCCACCAGACGCCCCGACCGCCCATGGAAATGCCGGTCAGGTAGCGGCGGGTCGGATCGACGCGGTAGGTGGCCATGATGTGTTCGAGCACGTCGCGCACCGCCGCGCCCCGCCACCAGGGGCGCAGCCCCGTGCTCTGAGGCCCCACCACGATGAACGGCAATCCCTCGTCCCAGCGCCCTTCGCGCATGGTGCGGAACGGGCCGTCGTCAGCGACCCTCTCCAGCGTCTCCGGGGAACCGTCTCCCTTCTGAGCGATCCCGTGCAGGAAGAACAGCAGCGGGTAACGCTCCGAACCGCGCTCGTAGCCCGGTGGCAGATGCAGCAGGTAGCTCAACGCGCCCGGATGCTGGACCACCTCGTAAAGCCCGTCCGTCTCGGCCCGGACCGGCAGGCACGCGGTCAGGCCGAGCAGCACCGCCAGGATGCCGGGGCGCACGTTCAGGTGTTGATCACCTCTTCGGCGAGCTTCTGAACGCCTTCCACCGGGTTCGCGCCCAGTGCGAAAACGGGTACCACCACGCGGGAAACGCCGACGTCCTCCAGCGCGCCGACGAAGTCACGCCCGCCCTGGCCGGGCCACATGCAGGTGATCTCGATTTCGGCCACGTCCCGGCCGAGGGCATCGCAGGCGGCGGCAAGCTTCTCCAGGGCCGGCTTCAGGTCTTTCGGGTCACCCATGGGGGCGAACCATCCGTTTGCGTGCTTCGCGGTTCGCTCGAAGATCCTGCCGGCGGATCCGCCGGTGATGATCGGCAGGTGAGGCTTCTGCACCGGCAGCGGGTAGCTCTTGAAGCCGGACCAGCGGATGAAGTCGCTTTCGTGCTCCACGACCTCGCCGGACCAGACCTTCTTCATGGCCACCACGTAGTCGTCGAAACGGGCGCCTCGACGCTCGAACGGCACGCCGAGCGCTTCGAACTCCTCGCG
>JASFLG010000519.1:0-3471 GCA_050118205.1 Pseudomonadales bacterium | reverse complement strand
GGCCGTGGTGGCTGCAGCGCGGGAAGAGGCGGCGGATCTGCTGGTGCTGAGCGCCCATGGAATCGCCGACGGGGATCGCGCTTTCACCGCGGTGACGGAGCGGATCATCGGCGAGGCCCCCTGCCCAGTCCTGGTCTTTCAGGACACACGCCAGAAACGACTCATCCTGCAGCCGGTCAGTGGAGAACCGCTGAGCAGCGGCAAGGTGCAGACCGACTCCGATCGTGCCCAAGCAAGCTGAGACTGCCACACCACACGAGCCACCTCCGGAATTCATCGTCAGCGTCGCCCGCAGTCTCGCCCAGACGCATGCGGCGGCCAGCCGGGAGCCCGGGCGAACCCGTCCGCCACTGCCAACATTGGCCTTCGAGGCGGAATTCGCAGGGATCTACGGAAAGCTCGCGGCCATGGACGCCACCGAGCTCGACCAGCTGCCCGGGACCGAGTGGCTGCTCGACAACGACTATGTGATCCAGCGCGCGGTGACCCTGGTCGCCGCCAATACCCCCCGCGACGGCTACCGGCGTCTGCCCGTTTTCTCGTCCGCCGCCAGGCCCGATCAGCTTCGCGCGCTGATTCTTGCGGATGAGCTGATCAACATCTGCGGCTCCCCGCTGGACCTGCGCTGGGTGCGTCACTTCCTGCAGGTCTACCAGGAGACAGTGGAGCTCACTCTGGGGGAGCTCTGGGCCCTGCCGAACCTGCTGCGCCTGCTGGTTCTGCAGCGGCTGCTCGACTCGGCGCGGTCGGCGCTGGCCGGAGGGTGGTCCCCACCGGACAGACCCGATGATCTGCCGGGACCTGCCTCCGACCACGGTGCGGTCATCGCCAGCCTGATAGTGACGCTGCGGGCCCTCGACGCGCAGGACTGGAGGGCGTTCGTCGAGTCGGTAAGCGTGGTGCACCGGACGCTCTCGCAGGATCCCGCAGCAGCTTATGCGCAGATGGATCAGGAGACGCGCGACCGCTATCGGCGCCAGGTAGAGCGGGTGGCCCGACGAACGGGGCGCGGGGAGTGTGAGGTCGCCCGCCATGCCATCGCGCTGGCCGACGATCATCCACCCGATCACCGCGAAGCACACGTGGGCTACTACCTCATCGATCGCGGCGTGCTGACCCTCGTTGCCGCGCTCAACCGGAAACGTCTGTGGATCTACGAGTTCACGGCCTGGCTCGAGCGACGTATGGATCTCTGGTACCTGGGCGCGATCTGCCTGCTGACCGGCGTCCTGCTGTGGCCGGTCGCCCTGGTGCTGCTGCCGGAGGCGCACCTGGCCGTGATTCTCGCGATGACGCCCGTGAGCGTGATCCTGGCGTTGACGGTAGCCGTGCACATCGTGAACTGGTTCGTCGGCCTGGTCCGCTCGCCCGATGTGCTGCCGAAGCTCGATTTCCGCAGCGGTATTCCGACTGACTGCCGCACGGTGGTGGTGACGCCGGTGCTGCTCGCGGACGCGGCGCAGATGGATGCCCTCCTCGACCGGCTGCAGACGAACTACCTGGCCAATCCCGATCCGACGCTGCGCTATGCGCTGCTCACGGATCCCGTCGATGCGGACGTCGCAGAGCGTCCGGAAGACGACGTGCGCCTGGCGCGGATCACCGCCGGCATCGAGGCGCTCAACGACCGATATGGCACCGCCGCCTATCGGCCTTTCGCACTCTATCACCGGCCACGATTCTGGAACCCCGAGGAAGGCTGCTACATGGCCTGGGAGCGGAAGCGCGGCAAGCTCGCAGAGTTCAACCGGTTCCTGCTCGGTGATGCCGACCAGCGGGAGCGCCTTCTGGTGGGAAGCGCGGAAGATCTGACCCAGGCGCGCTTCGTCATTACCCTGGACGCGGACACCCAGCTCGCCCCGGGAGCCGCCCAGGCCCTGGTCGGCACCCTGGCGCACCCGCTCAACCGTCCATTGATGACCGACGGCCGGCTCTCGGCCGGATACACGATGATCCAGCCGCGCCTGGCCGTGGATCCGGAAGTTGCGGCCCGCAACCTCTTCACCCGTGCCTTTGCCGGCGACGTCGTTCTCGACCCGTACACGCACGCGGTTTCGGACGTCTATCAGGATCTGTTCGGCGCCGGCATCTTTGCCGGCAAGGGCATCTACGACGTTCTGGCCTTCGAGCGCTGCCTGGAAGGCCGGGTTCCGGAAAACGCGATACTGAGCCACGATCTCTTCGAGGGTCTGCACGGCCGGGTGGGACTGGCCACCGACATCGTGCTCTTCGAAGACTATCCGGACACGCCTCTGGCCTATGGGAAACGCGCCCACCGCTGGATCCGTGGCGACTGGCAACTCGTGCCCTGGCTGCTGCCACGGGTACCCTGCTCTGACGGTGGCCACGTCCCGAACCGGTTCACGACCCTGGATCGATGGAAGCTGCTGGACAATCTCCGCCGGAGCCTGGTGGCCCCTGCAACCCTGCTGGGACTGGTCCTCGCGTGGACGGTACTCCCTGGCCACAGGTGGGCCTGGACCCTTGCCGTGCTCGTATCGACCGTCGTTCCCGTCACCCTCGGCTCGGTGCACGCGGTCGGATCGGGTCTGGCCCGGGCGGGTACCCTGCGGGCGCTCGTCGAGCACGTTTCCTGGGCCATGCATCAGGAAGTGACGCGCTGGCTTCTGCTGCTGGTGTTCCTGCCGTACGAAGCCTATGTGGCGGTCGATGCCGCAGGGCGCAGCCTCTGGCGGGTATGCGTCAGCCACAGACACCTGCTGCAGTGGGTGTCGGCGGCCCAGACGGGCAGAGCGCTGCGTGCAGATGGGCGGGCCGCCGGCTACTGGCGCGGCATGGTCGCCGCGCCGGCAGTCGCGTTGCTGACCAGCGCCGTGCTGCTGCTGGCGCCTGCGGCGTTGCTGGAAGCCGCACCTCTGCTGCTGGCCTGGCTGATCGCCCCGAGCGTGGCGCACCAGATGTGCCGGGCTCGCTGGTCGGCGCGAACCATCCCGCCGCTCGACGAGGACGACCGGCGCCTGCTGCGGCTCACGGCGCTGCGTACCTGGTCGTTCTTCGAGAGATTCGCCGGCCCCGCCACCCACTGGCTGCCTCCGGACAACCATCACGAAGCGCCGCGCGCTTTCACCTCCCATCGGACGTCGCCGACGAACATCGGCCTGATGCTCCTCGCCTCACTCTCCGCATGGGATCTGGGCTACCTCGGCAGCGCCACGCTGCTGACACGCCTGCGACACAGCTTCGAGAGCATGGAACGGCTGGAGCACTATCGCGGGCACCTGTACAACTGGTATGCGCTGCAGACTCTTTCCGCGCTGGAACCTCGCTACGTCTCCACCGTGGACAGCGGCAATCTCGTCGGGTGTCTGATAGCCCTGGAGCAGGGCCTGGAGGAGATCCTCGAGACGCCGGTCTCGACGACCAAGCTGCGCCACGGTCTGATCGACCTGCTCGAGGAAACGTCGTCCACGACCCGCCGGGTGCTCGGCGACGAGACGGGGACCGTCGAGG
>JASFLG010000518.1:0-3472 GCA_050118205.1 Pseudomonadales bacterium | reverse complement strand
CACTCAGGTGGATGCTCTAACTCTGGACAGCGCAGCGTTCGCTCGCGACGGGGCGGAACTTATGTGGGCACGACGACGCAAATCCGAAGACGGTGGGCTGCTTGCGACTGTGCAGCGACTTCAGCGCGAAGATGGAACCACTTATTCTGTGTCGCAAGTCTACAGACGAGCTTGAGTGTCCAATCGTGGCCGAACCCGGAAGTTCTGACCCACAGGGTCGTATGTCCGCTTTCGGGAAAGGTTGCCGGGCTGCCCCCGGCTGCCCACCACTATGGATCTAGAGCGTGATCGCGGCCGTCGCGGCAGATGGCGCGGGATCTATCCTCCCGCAATCGCGGCTGGTGAGGTGAGAGATTGGCCCTGGCCTGTGTAACCAAGAACGAACTGCCGCTGGGCCGGATTCCGTATGGGTTCCGTACTGAGATACTGCTTTCGCGTAAGTGCTTGATTTTGGAGCGGGAAACCGGGTTCGAACCGGCGACCTCAACCTTGGCAAGGTTGCGCTCTACCAACTGAGCTATTCCCGCATCTGTGCCACGCCGTCCTGACGGCCTGGAGCCCGGAAGGGAGCGCTATTTTCCAGAAACGGTCGCGAAACGCAACTCCCGGCTCAGCCGTCCCTGCCACCCGCGTCATCCAGACCGTACGCCTTCCGGGCCGCCGCCGGAGAAACCAGCCCCGCGGCCAGATCCGCACGGATGGCGGCGGGGTCACGATCCGCCACCGGTCCCAGGCCCCCGCCGCCCGGCGTCTCCAGGACCAGGGTCTCGCCGGGCGGAATCACGTCGCGGCCCTTGCCCGGCAGCGGTGCGCCGCCCTTCACGTAGACCGCGCCACCCGCGCCGTCGCCACCGCCGTCGCGGCCGCGCGCCGGATGGTCGATTCGGTCGAACATCTTGGAGACCACAAACGCAGCGCCCTCGCGATGGCTCACCTCGATGACCTGGCCGAGCCCCCCGCGCCTGGCTCCGGGACCGCCGGAGTCCACCCGGTATTCCTTGCGCCAGATCACCAGCGGCGTGGTGGCTTCGTTGATCTCTGTCGAGGTGGTGCGCACCCCCGACGGAAAGGCGGTGGTGGAGAGCCCGTCCTTGGCAGCCCGCGCCCCGGTGCCGCCATTGAAGATGGGGTTGCTGACGAAAGGCTCGTCGAACGTGTTGCCGGAGCCCGCCGACGGCGCGCTCAGAAACACCGGATTCCAGATACAGGAAGCGCCCTCGGCAGGTACCCGATCCGGCAGCGCCTGAGCGACGCAGCCCAGCACCACGTCGGGCAGCATCTGCCCGACCGAGTGGCGGGCGGAGACCGCCCGCGGGGGCGGTGCGTTCAGGATGCTCCCCTCCGGCGCGCTGACCTGCACGGCGGCAAGCGATCCTGCATTGTTCGGCACCTCGTTGCCGACGATGCAGCGCACGCCGAACGAGGCATAGGCCTGCGTGTAGGATAACGGCACGTTGATGCCCGCATCCGAGCAGGGCGATGTGCCGCTGAAGTCGACGCTGAGGCGCTCGCCGTCGACGGTGAGCCGCGCCACCAGCGTGATGGGCTCCCGATAACCGTCGATCACCATCTCCTGACGCCAGCTGCCATCCGGCAGTGCGCCGATCTCGCTCGCCATGGCGGTGCGGGAGGTGTCGATGATGAACCGGCCGACCGCGACCAGGTCGTCCATACCGAAGTCGTCCAGCATCTCCAGCAGCGCCCGCGCACCCAGATCGTTACAGGCGGTCAGGGAGTGCAGATCTCCCTCAGCGGTCAGAGGATCCCGGACGTTCGCCTTGATCAGGGCCATCAGGGTCTCGTTGCGCTCGCCGCGGCGAAACAGCCGGCTGATCGGAATGCGGATACCTTCCTCGAAGAGATCGTTGGCATCCGGCCCGAAGCCGCGTCCGCCCACGTCGGCAATGTGACTGGTGCTCGCGAACAGCGCCACGCACTGCGCCCCCCGGAACACCGGCGTGACCACGGTGAAGTCGTTCAGGTGCCCGGTACCGTCCCACGGGTCGTTGGTGAGCAGCACGTCGCCGGGTTCCATGGTAGCCACCGGATACACGGCCAGGAACTTACCCACCGAGGCGGCCATGGCGTTCACGTGCCCAGGGGTACCGGTGACCGCCTGAGCGAGCATGTCTCCGTCGACGCTGAAGACGCCGGCCGAGAGATCGCCCGCTTCACGCACCACCGTGGAGAAAGCCGTGCGCATGAGCGCCTGAGCCTGCTCTTCCACGATGGCCAGCAGCCGGTTCCAGACCAGCTGCTGATCGAACGCGGTAACGGCATGGGTCATGAATCGCCCTCCAGGTTCTCGTCGACGAGCACGAGGCTCGACCGGCTGCCGACACAGGCGCTGAAGCCGGTCCCGACCACCACCGTGGTCTGCGCCTCCCTGATCAGCGCCGGGCCGACAACGTAGTCGCCGGGCACCAGGTCGGCTCGCTCGTGGCAGGCGGCGTCAACCGTGGTGCCGGTAAGCACGTCGAAAAGCGCAGTGTGCGTCCTCGCCTGCAGGCGCCGCTCCCGGGAGACGGACTCCGGAGGCAGACTGTAACGCGGCTCCGCCTCGGCCAGGTTCAGCGTCCAGCTCAGTATCTCCACCTCGAGCCCGGGAATGACACGACCATACAGGGCCGCATAGTTTTCCTCGAAGCGCGCTCGCAGCGCGTCGCTCGAGAGTCGCTCCGGCGCCTCGTCCAGGTCCACGGCGATCTCGTAGCCCTGACCAAGGTAGCGCATGAATGCCCGCCGGCGGGCCACGAGCCGATCCTCGGCCACCACGGCGCCGACCACGTCCAGCGCCTCCCGTCGCATGTCATCCATGAGGCGGGCCACCAGGCCTGCATCGAGCTCATCGAGCCGCATGTAGAGGCTGCGGACCACCTCGAAGCCGACCGGCGCCAGCAGAAAGCCCACCGCCGAGCCAACGCCCGCGTTTGCCGGAATCACCACCCGCGGCAGCTTGAGCTTTCTCGCGAGATGACAGGCATGCAGCGGCGCCGCGCCTCCGAAGGCGATCAGCGTCCGGTCCCGCGCGTCCCGGCCCCACTCACCGAGGTGAGCTCTGGCTGCAGCCGCCATGTTCTCGTTGACCACCTCACTCACGGCGTAGGCGGCCTCCACCGCGGACATGCCGAGGCCCGCCCCCACCTGATCGTCCATCGCCCGGCGCGCGGCCTCGAGATCCAGCGCGAGCCGCCCGTCCGCGAACGTCTCAGGATCGATCCGCCCGAGCAGCACATCGGCATCGGTCACCGCCGGCCGCTGCCCGCCCCGGCCATAGCAGGCAGGTCCCGGCTCCGACCCGGCGCTTTCCGGCCCAACCTGCAACCGCCCCAGCCGGTCCACCGACGCGAGCGAGCCGCCGCCCGCTCCGATCTCGACCATCTCGATCACGGGGATGCGCACCGGCAGTCCGCTCCCTTTCTTGAAGCGGTAGCTCCGATCCACCTCGAACGACCGGCTGAGCAGCGGCCGA
>JASFLG010000517.1:0-3482 GCA_050118205.1 Pseudomonadales bacterium | reverse complement strand
GCCGCCTCCAGGCGAAGAAAGAGATCCTCGAGCGACTCGGCATCGGCAGCGGCTTCCATTGTGTCGGCAGCAAGACCCAGTGCAACCAGGGGGTCCGGCTGAACGACAGCGCGATTGAGCATCCACGGTTCGCGCGGGCGCACCCAGGAGATCCGTTCCGGCGGCACGCCGTTCTGCAGCAACCACACGATTCCGTCAGTTGCCGTCTTGCCGGAACCCACGATCACATAGCGCCTCGGCGCTGCGGCCAGACGGGCGAGTTCGTTGATCGGCACGACGCGAACGTCATCGGTCACACCGAACGGCGGCGGCGTCGTCGCGGGGATGGTCGGGGAGAGGTAAGCGGCATCGACGACCCTTCGTCGCACCTCGACACGAACCGTCTCACCCGTCACTCGCGACGTCACCCGGTGCGAATCGCCATCGAATCGATACTCACTCCCCGAGAGCAAGCTGACCCGGCCCGAGCTGAGAAAGCGCCGATACAGGATGTCATCGTAATAGGCCTGGATTTCAGAGCAGCGGGCCCGTTCCTGCAGCCCTGCCTCCGGGCCGGTCTGTTGCACGGCCCCGCTACCAAGAACCGTCGATGCGACCCCGTAGAACAGTGACGCCTGATGCAGCTGAACGAACGGGTAGGCATCCTGCCAATGCCCGCCGGCAGCGTGCCGACGGTCCACGAGCGTCACGTGCACGTCGGCATGGTCGATCAGCGCGTCCGTGAAGGCCATGCCCATCGCACCCGCGCCGACAACCAGATAATCGGTATGCAGGGATCTCGTCATCCTCCGAGACGATACCGCAACGGGAGTAGAATGGCGCGGTGAGGACTACCCGTTGCGCCCGTAGATATGACGATCCTTGAGCGGCTGAAAGAGATAGAACAGACCCGCTCCGAGCACGCCAGGGCACGCCAGACTTGCGACGAACCCACCTGCCAGATCCCAGCCGCTCAGTCCCAGCGCATTCAGCAGAACGATGACGGACAGGAGGTACGACACAAGTAATGCCACGAGCGCGGCGCACCAGACATCCACGCGCACCGCGCCGTATCTGTCAACAAAAAAGCGTTCCATGCCTGCTTCTCTCACACCCTTCGTTGACGATCATCCGCCCGTTGACCGACCCGTGCAAGGCCCTGGTAGCATCTCCGTGAGCCAGAACCGGGAGGAACCCTGGTGCTGTCAAAGCCAAGGCACCTCGCCGCGAGCTACGCCGAGCAGTTTCAGGACAGCTCTGTCGCCAGGGTTTACCGGAAACGACCTCCATACCCCCCGCAGACCGTAGAGATCATCGCGGATCTGTGCCCCACCGGAAACCGGCGTGTGCTCGAGCTCGGCGCCGGGACCGGCGAGATTTCCATACCCCTTGCAGGGCTCGTGGACCGGGTGACTGCTGTAGAACCTTCAGCGGCGATGCTGGAGGTCGCTCGCGCCCAGCCGGGATTTGAGCAGGTCGACTGGTTCCGGACATCGGCGGAGGACTTCGACTACGACGAC
The DNA here is from genome assembly GCA_050118205.1 of Pseudomonadales bacterium. Taxonomy (GTDB): domain Bacteria; phylum Pseudomonadota; class Gammaproteobacteria; order Pseudomonadales; family Azotimanducaceae; genus SZUA-309. The sequence goes on along the minus strand of JASFLG010000517.1, from coordinate 1,983 downwards.
GAGTACGGTCTGATCGTCTGCGCGCAATGTCTCGGGTGGATGGACTGGGGCACGGTGTTTCCAGGGATGACCACCTGTCTTCACCCAAAAGGATCGCTTGTCATCGTCGAGCAGAACGAGCTCAGTGATCCCCGGTGGCAGCATGATCTGCGCGCCCTCATAAGCCGGTACTCAACCAATCAGGACTTTGCGCCTTTCGATCTGGTCGAAGGTCTCATCGCACGTCGCCTGTTCGTGCCTGCCGGTTCCCGGGAGACACTCCCTATGCCCTTCAAGCAGCTGATCGATGACTTCGTCGATTCAATACATGCAAGAAACGGCTTCTCCCGAGATCGTATGTCTCCAGCAGCATCTGCCGAATTCGATGAAGCCGTTCGAAATCTGCTCCTTCGCCACCACCCAGATGGAGAGATCCAGGGGAAAATACGCGCGACGATCACCTGGGGTGATCCCATGGCGCCACTGTCAGGTTAGGGTTCGTCAGGGGCGAGACGCCCGTCCGAAGAGGAAACGCCGGAGCAACTCGTTGCACGTCTCTCTCAAGCACTCTTCGGAGAAAGTTCCTGCAGCGCTCCGACCTGAAGTGAGATATGCAGACCAGCTCGAATGATAAACGCCGTACTCGCTATCCCAGGCGGCCGAATTCTACCCACCGTGCCAGCTCAGGCGAGAGTTCTTCTTTTATCTTCGCGTCGTACAGAGCCAGGTCTTCCGAATCGAACACATCACGCCAACGCCCGTTGGTACCCTTGTGCAGGAAGGTATCTCCCCCTCCCTGCCAGATCTGTCCAGCAGTAGGCATCAGCTCGGAGGCCTTGCTCTTCATGGATTCGAAACTCGCCGCTGCGACGAGTCGCGGCCACAGGCGCTCCTCGAGGTCGATCTCCAGGAACCCGGCTATCCGGCGCATCTCTCCCTCGAGATCGGCCTTCATGTCGGCATAGTGCACGAGCAACACGTTCGGCTCGTCACGAGCCGCCCAGTAGCTGTTCTCCATGTACCAGAAGCCACACGCCGGATCGCCGATATGGTCTTCCTCCCCCGATACCCAGCCGTGAAAGTGACGTGCGGGGTCCGGATCGGTGCCCAGATAGGGTGTGCCGAACTTGGGATCCTGCATTGAGATCTCCGTTGCCCGTTCCAAGACTTCATCGGTGTAGTGGATCTTGTGGTTGTAAAAGGACATCGCCGCATCACGTCCGTCGCGAGCAACATGGATGAGTTTCACGCCTTCATAGATGGGCAGGGAATCGTAGGGCACGTGGGACTTGAAAAAGCGGCGATGTGCCTGGGACTCGGCCAGCTCGATCATCGTCCCGGGCGGCGGGAACCTGAAGTCCAGCCACGGCGAGGAGTCCTGGACCGGAAACGGTGCGTCACTCTGAAAGATCAGCATGCCTACGATGCGCTGCGTCCAGGTGGTGCCGCACTTGGGATACGTTGCGATGATGATGTCGTCCGGTCGTGGCCGATAATCGTTCCAGCCCGCGCTGTCGAAATAGCGTGACCGAGCCTCGATCAGCGGCCCACGAATCAAACGGGTCATGCGAACCTTCCCCCCCAAGCAGGTTGATGGATGGTACAGTCTTTCGGGCGCCAGCGCTCCGCGCCAGCGCCGATTCTGATCGCATTGCGGCGATCATCGTTGTCAGGGGGCGTCTCCCCGTACAGCGTCTGTTCAGCCTGTTGCCTCTAACATCTGCCTTCAGTCTCAGCAGGAGCATCCTCATGCGCAGTACCGATGCCAGATCCGTCAGTTACTTTCGAACCGACCGGTTCTTCCGTGTGTCCGGCGAGTGGTACTTCACGACCCGCGAGAATGAGGACTTCGGCCCGTTCGCGACTCATCAGCAGGCGGAAAACAGCCTGGCCCGCTATCTGGAGACACAATCCATCATCCACTATCTGCGTGGCGCCGACCCGACCTTGACGGCCGAGGCGGAAACGCCCGAGCACCTTGTTGCACGTCTCTCGCAGGCGCTG
>JASFLG010000516.1:0-3488 GCA_050118205.1 Pseudomonadales bacterium | reverse complement strand
CCGTCGCCACGACCGTGTCCGCCGCCTCGCCGAGAACGACCAGCTCCCGATGGCTCCCTCCCACCAGGAAGAGGTCGACCGGACCGGAGTGCAGACCCACCGACATGGAGAGCTTCAGCGGTCCCACTGAGGTGGTTCTTCCGGAGGCGGCCTTGAGCGTCCGGCGCATCTCCACCGCTGCGGCGGCGCCCTGAATCGCATGCTCCTCGCCGTGGAAGAAGAGCAGCAGCGCATCCCCGCCGAACTTGAGCAGCGAGCCGCCACGCCCGCGGGCAACGTCCATCATCTCCCCGAACACCCGCCCGAGGGTCTCCACCAGCTCCTCGCCACCGACGCGGCCACGCTGGGCAAGGCGCTCGGCGAGCGCCGTGAATCCGGAGACGTCTGCAAACAGGAGCGTGCCGTCGATCTGGCGCCAGAGATCCCCCGGCTGCTGCTGCGCCCACTCCAGGACGAGCCTAGGGACGTGACGCTGGAGATTGCTCATGAAAAACGGAGCCGGTGCGTTGCGCGGAGTGCTGAGACTAGCGGCTGCGCTGTTGCGGCGCCAGGCCGGCACTGGCGATTCGCGTCGCTTTGCGCTCTCATAGTGCGCTCGACACCGGGAGAGCAGCACATGTACCAGCAGATCACCTACGCGGTCGACGACCCTGTCGCCGTCATCACCCTGAACCGGCCCGAAGCGCTGAACGCGCTCACACCGCGCATGATGGCCGAGGTGCGCCACGCGCTGGCCGCGGCGGAGAACGACCCGGCCGTGGTCGGCATCGTGCTCACCGGCGCGGGCCGTGGATTCTGCGCGGGAGCCGACATCTCGGGGCTCGACGCCACGGCCTCCGGCGCATCGGGACCCGCCGAGGACCTGTCGGCGCTCAACGCGTCCCCCGGCGACCCGGCCATGGGCGAAAACTTTCAGGTCAGCTTCACCTACATCCTGTCGGTGACCAAGCCGATCATCGCCGCCATCAACGGCCCCTGCGCCGGGCTGGGCTTCTGCTACGCGCTGCTGTGCGACCTGCGCTTCACGGAGCGGCAGGCCAAGTTCACCACCGCATTCTCCCAGCGCGGGCTGATCGCGGAGCACGCTTCGAGCTGGCTCCTGCCGCGCCTCGTCGGTCCCGGCAACGCGCTGGACCTGCTCTGGAGCGCCCGCAAGTTCGAAGGTGAGGAGGCCCACCGGCTGGGGGTCGCGGAGCGGCTCGTGGAGCAGGGAGAGTCCGTGCGGGCCGCGTCCGACTATATCCGGACGCTGGCGGCCACCGCCTCACCCACGTCGTTCAAGGTGATCAAGGCTCAGGTCTACCGGCACCTCAACATGGAGCTCGGCGAAGCCATGACGGAGTCGAATGAGTGGATGGCCGAGTCGCTGGAGCGCGAGGACTTCAGGGAGGGCGTGCGCTCCTTCATCGAACGGCGCGCACCGGAGTTCAAGCGCCTCGGCGGCAAGTAACGGGTCGTGGCACCGACCAGCAGAAGGAGAGAGAAGCAATGGCGTACGTAGAGAACCGGACCGTTCACGACGCGGATTCGCATGTGATGGAGCTGCCGGACAGGATCCTCGAGTATCTCGAGAGCGGTTACCGTGACGATTTCATCGCCAGCGCGAACAAGCAACTCGACGTGGGAGAGGTTCTACGCAGGGCCGCCGCCAAGCACGACGATCCCCAGTTCCGGGCCGGTGACGAGGAAAACCTCCTGCTGCGCAAGAACCACCTCGCGCTGGGTGCGTTCCGCCGCGAAGACCGGCCCAGGACCCTGGATCTGCTCGGTTTCACCTCGCAGCTCGTCTTCACCACCGCAGCACTCGGTAACTACGGCCTCGACGCTGGCGACAACGTGCCGCTGGCCCTTGCTGCCGCCCGGGCGCACAACCGGATGAACTCGGATTTCTGCTCCGTCGATGAGCGGCTGCTGGCCACGGGCTACGTGCCGCTGATCGATTTCGATGCGGCACCGGTCATTGCCCGGGAAGCCATCGAGCTCGGGTGCAGAGGGCTGATCATCCCCTCGGCATGTCCGAAGCAGCACAGCCCCAGCCACATCGCTCTGGATCCGCTGTGGGCCGTGGCGCAGGAAGCCGGCGTGCCGATCCTGTTTCACGTGGGGGGCGAGGAGAAGATGCGAGCAAGCTACTTCGAGAACGGGCTGGCCAAGGTCAAGGATTTTCACGGCGGTGACGAGAACTTCACCGCCCTGTCCTTCATGACCATTCCGCTCTCGGTCTGGCAGACCATGGCCGCCCTGGTGTACGACGGCGTCCTCGACCGCTTCGAGCGGCTCAAGTTCGGCGCCATCGAGCTGGGCGCCTCCTGGCTGCCGAGCTGGATGCGCTTTCTCGACTCCGGATTCGACGCCTTCCGCAAGGGCGAGGAACGGCTTCAGAAGCTGTCCGACCGGCCGAGCGAGATCGTGAAGCGCCAGTTCCGGGTCACGCCCTACTCGCACGAACCCTCCGGCTGGATCATCGCCAACTCGAGCCCGGACATGCTGCTCTTCTCATCGGACTTCCCGCACGTGGAAGGTGGGCGCAATCCGATCAAGCGCTTCGAGGAGAATCTGGGGGATGCGAGCGACGCGGTACGGCGCAGATTTTACCGCGACAACTTCATCGATCTGATGGGGCCGAGCCTGCCGCGGCAGCTGCACGATCATCCTTCCGTTGCCGCGTCGTAAAGGCGCCGGCGGTCCGCATCGATGCCGAGCTGGTCGTCGGGCGCCATCCTCGATCAGCCCGCACCTACCAGTGCTCCGAACCCGGCACGCCCTTGATGGGTCCTTTGAGGCCTGGTGTCACCCAGCCACCGTAGTAGCCGCCAGGCTGCCCCGCCACCTGCACGTCCGCGACAAAGCAGTCAACCCGGGCCGGATAGAATGCAAACCAGCCGTGAATGGCCTCGAACTCGGGAAACACCTCCACGTAGCTCCAGGCGACGGGCGCATCGCCGCCGAGGGAAAAGCTGCAGGCGAGACCTTTCCACTCGCACAACGTCATGCCGGAGAGCCGGACCAGCCGTTTCCGGACGACGTCGGCCGGCGGGAAGTAGTAGGTAGGCGCCCCGGCCGTCTCCAGCACGCGACACCCACGCCGGGTACGCGCGAGCACTTCGCCCTCGGCCCGCACTTCCAGCGGCAGGCGCACGACCTCGATACGGGGCGGGCGCGGAAAGTCCCAGACCGACTCCTCGCCGGTCCCGACCGGCTCGGCGAATGGCGGGCGGGACCCACCGCGGTATCGCCACTTCCGCCGGGCCGCCAGCACGGTCGCATCCGTATTCAGCATCGTTTCCGGGGCGCTCCGAAACCATCGATGGTACCCGGGTTTGATCCAGAACACTTTTCCGCGCAGACCCCACCACTTAGTATGAGTCGTTTGCGCCTGTCACCAAGAACCAAGCGGAGGAAGGACCATGTCCGAGCTCGAAGTCGATCTCTTCAACCTGGCCATGTCGGAGGCAGCACAACCTCTGATGGATGCGGTCATGAAACAC
>JASFLG010000515.1:0-3496 GCA_050118205.1 Pseudomonadales bacterium | reverse complement strand
CCCGCGGGCCAGGGCTTCCCGGCCTGCTGGGGCCGGCGCTTCGTCGACACGTCGATGGTCTTCTGTTCCGGTATCTCCAGGATGTACTCGTCGTGGACGGGATCGGTGGTTTCCGCCATCTCGCGGCCCTCAGACTGTGCGTGTCAGAAACTTATAACGCATTACAAAAATCTCGGCAATGGCCGGCCCGCGTCGTGTTGCCGCCCACGGCCTCTGCTATTCTGCTTCGGCGCCCGCCCGGTGTCCCCGGGCGGGGAGACACTGTGACCGTACCGACCGGAGAAGAGGGAGGAATCCATGCAAGGCCCGGTAAAGACTGCGACCCTGGAAGAGGTACAGAGCCAGATCGGCGAGGAAGTCGGCGTATCCGACTGGTTCCTGATGGATCAGGACCGGATCAGCAAGTTTGCCGACGTCACGGAGGATCACATGTTCCTGCATGTGGATCCGGAGGCGGCTGCGGCCACGCCGTTCGGCGGCACCATCGCGCACGGGCTGCTCACCCTGTCCATGATGCCTGTCATGGCCTATCAGGCGGTGCCGGGGATTTCCGGCACGAAGATGGGCGTGAATTACGGCTACAACCGGATCCGCTTCATGGCACCCGTCCGCAGCGGCAAACGTATCCGCGGCCGATTCGTGGTGAAGAGCGTGGAGCCGAAGTCCGGCGGGCGTATGGAGATCACCCACGAGGCAACCATCGAGATCGAGGGAGAGGACAAGCCGGCGCTGGTCGGCGAGTGGATCACCATGGTCTGGATGTAGCCGTGCCGTTCAGGCGGCGTCGTGGAAGATGAGCCCGAGCGTTTTTCGTGCGCCGGCCCGGACGGTGCTCACCCCGTGGCGCACGGCGACACGGCGGTAGCCGCGCGCGCCGGGCTCCGGACGGTGACGCACGGGAACGATCACCGCGTCGCCCTGATCGACCGGCACCACCACCGGTCGTGACTGGCGTCGAGGTCGCTGCTCGGTGAGCACCAGCTCGCCGCCGTCGAACTCCCGGCCGGGTCTGCTCAACAGCACGATGATCTGGAGCGGAAACAACAGGTCGCCGTAGACGTCCTGGTGCAGGCAGTTGTAGTCCCCGACCCCATAGCTGAGCAGCAGCGGGGTGGGGCGCGTCTGGCCCGCGGCGTGGCATTGCCGGGTCAGCTCGTCCAGGGTGCCGGGCCAGAGCCCGGCCTCTCCGAGCCGGTACCGCCACCGGTTGGCGATGGCGGCGAGCGGCGGGTAGAAGGCGGTCCGCATGGTCGCCACCGTTGCGGGCAGTGGGTAGGCGAAGTAGCGATACTCCCCCCGGCCGTAGTGGTGGCGTGCCATCTGCACCGTGGAGCGGAACCCCACCGACGCATCGTCATAGCTGGCAGCGAGCGCCCGGCAGGTGTCCGCATCGAGCACCTCCGGCACCCGTGCGTAGCTTGCTGCATCGATCGATGCTTCGAGCGCCGGCCAGTCGAGGGCCGCGATACGCGCAGTCAGCGTGTCCAGCGAGATCGCGCTCACCCTTTCGTTTCGCGGGCCAGCAGCGCGGTCTTGCGCGCGGCTCCCCAGCGGTAGCCGCCCTCCGAGCGCCCGTCGCCCGGGACGACCCGATGACAGGGAATGGCGATCGCGATGCGGTTGCTGGCCAGTGCCCCGGCGACGGCGCGGGCGGCCCTCGGCCGGCGGATGTGCCGGGCGAGCTCGGCGTAGCTCACCCGCTCTCCAGCCGGCACTTTTCGCACCGCGTCCCACACGGCCTGCTGAAACGTGGTTCCGCGCACGTCCAGGGGCAGACGTGCAAGCGCCTCCCCGTTGCCGGCGAGGGCGGCCTGGAAAGCGCTCGCGATGGGTTCGATCTGAGCAGCGCCCACGGCGATGGTCTCTGCTTCCGAAAACTCCCGGTCCAGGTCCGCTGCAGCCCGCTCGGGGTCGTCATACAGACCCGCAAAGCACAGGCCCTTCGCACTCTGGGCGAGGAGCAGCGTACCGATCGGGGTGGTCTCGATCGCGTAGAAGATGGGGCTCGACATGGTGATCTCCCGATGCTGGGTGGGGGACAACCCGGTCCGACGCTTGAGCTGCTCGTGGAGCCGGCTCATGGATGGAAAGCCTGCCGCGTAGGCGGCGTCCACGATCCGCTCACCCCGGCGCACGCGGCAGAGAAAGCGCTCGATGCGGCGGTCGATCTGGTACTGCTTGGGCGATGTTCCGAGGACGGCCTTGAACGTCCGCTGGAGGTGACGGGAGGTCATGCCGTGGTGCTGCGCCACCTCGGCGATGGCCGCGCCTTCGTCCAGCGCCCGGCACATGGCCGTGACCAGCGTGAGATCGTCCGCCCGCCCAACGCAGCGCTTGCAGGGCCGATAGCCCGCCGCGAGGGCATGGCCGAGGGTGTCGAAAAATCGGACGTTTTCGCGTCGCGGCGGCCTGCTCGGGCAGCCGCTCTCGCAGACCACGCCGGTGGTGACCACCGCATAGTAGAAGTCCCTTCGCGGCGCACGGGCCAGGACGGCACGCCAGCGGGAATCGTCGCGGGTTTCGGTGTCATGCTTCGTATTCATGACCCGAACAGTGGCACAGCACTACAAGGCGAGCTATACAAAATGCGACATGACGTTCTACGTCGGGGTGCGAACAGCGCGGTGTGTGTTTTCGGGGTCGAGCGCCAATCGTGTAGTCTTGCCGGGCAGCGGATGCGGAGGCGAATCTGACTGAAAAGAGCCATGACAGCGAGCAGACGCAGCCCGAACGGTGGCACGGCACGCTGCTGAAGTGCCCGGGCTGCCGGTTGAAGTTTCCGTTCTCCGCGCGCGAGCATCCCTGCGAGATCCGCCGGTTTCCCCCGGCGGTTCGAACACCGGGAGGCGAGCCACGGACGGTGACCGTCACACACTGTCCCCAATGCGGCGGATGGGTCACCCTAGCTTGAGGATGCCGTGAACAGCGGATCCCACCGGCCGGGCTGGGCGTGGGTGGCTGGCGCCTCCGAGGGACTGGGTCTGGCGTTTGCCGAAGAACTGGCCGAGCGTGGCTACGACCTGGTGCTGATCGCACGCCGCGGGGCCATCCTGCAGCGCCTCGGCACGACCCTCGCCGAGCGCTGCGGTGTCCAGGTCGTAACCCATGCTCAGGATCTTGCCGCGGAGACCATCGGCGCAGAATTCCGCCGCTGGGCGGAAGCCACGCCACCCCAGCTCGCCGTCTACAACGCCGCCTACGCGCCGGTGGGGGCTTTCACCGCACAGAGTGACGAAGATCTGCTCAGGGTGCTGAGCGTCAACGTGCGCGGGCCATTGCTTTTCGCCCGGATTCTCGGCGGTCTGATGGCCGCGCGCGGCAGCGGTCAGCTTCTGCTCATGTCTTCTCTCGCCGGCCTCCAGGGTTCGCCGCGTGTGGCCACGTACGCGGCGAGCAAGGCGTTCAATACCGTGCTGGCGGAAGGGCTCTGGCACGAGCTGCGTGCTCGGGGCGTGGATGTTCATGTCTGTTGCGCGGGTGCCATCCGCACCCCGGG
>JASFLG010000514.1:0-3499 GCA_050118205.1 Pseudomonadales bacterium | reverse complement strand
CGGCTGCTGACCTTTCTCAAGAACTACGAGTTTCCGGGCAACATCCGCGAGCTCCGCAACATCATCTTCCGCGTGTCATGCCTCGCCGCCGAGCAGGCGGACCTGCAGCATCTTCCCGAGGGTGTGCGGCCGGCGAGCACCGCGTCCGCCGCCGAGCCCGAGGTCGAGCAATCCGTGGCCGACATGTCGTTGAGTGATGCCAAGAAGCTCGCCAGCGACGAGGCGGAACGCCGGTTCCTGGAGGTCGGCCTGCTCGAGACCGGCGGCAACGTGACGGCGCTGGCCAAACGGATCGACATGAACCGGGCGCACGTGCAGACGCTGCTGAAAAAACACGGGATCAGCTCCAAGGACTACAAGGGGCAGCCGGCGGACGCGGCATCCGCAGGCGCGGGCGATGCCAGCCGGCAGCGGCGGTCGTGATAGCTCCTGCGATCGCGATAGCCGTCGCCGGTTAGCCGACACTGTTCGATCAGAACTGACACCCGCGCCCTCACGCCATCCCGCCCGATGGCGCCAAACCCGCGTAATCCGGACCTCTCCGCCCTCCTCCACCGGCTGGCACGGTCTTTGCCATATTCCCGAGAGAGAGGAAGAGGAGACCCGCCATGCGGACGATTATCATCGCAGCCATTCTCGGCGGCTGCCTGCTGTACAGCCTGTCGGCCCAAGCGGACGGCGAGTGCCGGCCAGTTCAGCGGACCATCGTGTTCGTCGAGGCGCACCGCCTGCAGGACCCCTGGCACTGCCGGGGCGACGGCTACCGGGCACCGGACATCGAGGAGCCCGCACGCCAGCGGCAGAGCTGGCAGCTCAACCTGCTGGACCTGGACGAACGCACCCGCGTTTCCCTGAATCGCAGGGGCCTGCGGCTCGAGATCAAGCTGTGACCCTCACGGCGCTCGACAGACTGTTCGCCGCACTCACACCCTGGTGGCACGAGCGGTCCGGCCCCTGCCGCTGGCTCGTCGGCTGCACCGCGACGGCCATCTGTCTCGGCGTCGCCGGGGGCCTGCTCGGCGCCTAGCGGCCACATCGTCTCGCCCGGCCCCAGCCTCGCCGCCAATGTGGCGGGACGAAGCTGGCAGCAAGTAACATGAGGATCCGTCGGGCACCACAAGAGGGAGAAAGGGACTGATGGATCTGGAAGAACTGAAGGAATGTTTCGAGTCCTGCGACAGCAACGGGGACGGCACGATCCAGTTCCAGGAATTCGAAGCTCTGCTCCAGAACCTGGGTTTCGAGATGGAACACGAGGCGTGTCGAATCGGCTTTCGCGAGCTGGACACCGACCGCGATGGGGTGATCGATTTCGACGAGTTCCTCGCCTGGTGGAGCGAGCGCTGAGGCGACGGCGACCGGACGCCGTCAGCGCGTCAGAACAGCGCCTGAGCCAGCTTCTGGCGATACGTGCGCACGAGGGGATCCCCGTTACCGAGCACGTTGAAGACGTCGAGCATGGCCTGTCGGGCAGCGCTCTCCTTTCCGGCGGGGTCCTTCTGCACCGCGCCGAGCAGCACCTCCAGTGCCGACGCTGAATCTCCCTGCGCAGCAAGCGCGTTGCCGAGGGTGACGGCCGCCTCCAGATCGCCGGCATCCGCACTGGCACGAAGCGCCCCGAGGTCCATGTCCGCCGACGCCGCCAGACGCAGCGACGAGCGCAACTGGTCGACTTCCGGTCCGGGATCCGCTTTGGCAAGCACGTCCAGAGCTTCGTCGATCCGATCCTGATCACCGAGGAGCTCGGCGAGCGTCATCCTGGCCTTCTCGTGACGTGGATTCGCCTCGAGCAGGCCGATCAGCATCCGCTCCGCATCCTCATCGCGCCCCGCCTCGTGCGCCCGGATCGCCGCCTCCACCGAACGGTCCTCATCCGATGGCAGCAGAGCAGTCACGAAGCGGCGTATTGCGCTTTCCGGCTGCACGCCGACGAAGCTCGACGCCGGCTTGCCATCCTTGAAGGCCACCACCAGCGGAATGCTGCGCGCGCCGAGCTGGCCCGCGGTCACGGGGTTGTCGTCCACGTTGAGCTTCACCAGCTCGAAGCTGCCGTCCGCGTCTGCGGCCACCCGTTCCAGAATCGGCGCGAGCGCCCGACAGGGCCCGCACCAGGGGGCCCACAGATCGACCACCACCGGCACCTGTCTGGACCGTTCCACCACTTCCGTGGCAAATGTCTCATCGGTCACATCCCTGGCGACTTCACTCATGGCAATCCGGGTCAAGGAAATGGACGGGCATTCTAGCAACCGCGGCGGACGGCTCGAAAGTCGCCGCCGGCCGTCATGCCCCGGCGGCTGCGGCACCCGGCCGCTTCGCGTATCCTCCAGACAGAACAGGGAGGGAGCACGGTGAGCCTTCAGCGCATTCCCGCCACGGCCCCCATCGAGCGGCTGCTGGCGGCCTACGAGACAGACGGGGGACTCATCGTCGAGGGGATCTTCCCCGTCGACGTGATCCGCACGCTGCGCGACGACATCCTCGACGCGGCGCGCCGCTTTTCCCCCGGCGGTGCCACCCAGGGGCTCGGCGAGGCCGGCAAGGCGTTCGTCGGCGCCAACACGATCCGCTTCTCCACCCTCGGCCGGGTGTCACCGGCGTTCTTCGCCCTGCTCGACAATCCCGTCTACGCGGCGATCGCCGACGCTCTGCTGCTGCCGTCCTGCGGCTCCTACTGGGTGAACTCCGGTCAGGCGATGCTGATCGGCCCGGATTCACCCGCCCAGATGCTGCACCGCGACTGCGACAACTGGCCCCAGCTCTGCGGGCGCCTCTGGCCCGAGTGCCCCGAGGTGACGGTGAGCGCCATGATCGCGCTCGACGAGGTCACGGAGGAAATCGGCGCCACCCGCGTGATACCCGGCAGCCATCTGTGGCCCGATTACGCCGATCACGGTTCGCCGGATATGACCGTGCCGGCCGAGCTGAGCCCGGGTGACGCGCTCGTCTACTCCGGTAAGGTCGTGCACGGCGGCGGCGCCAATCGCAGCGCCGACCGCTGGCGTCTCGCGATGCACCTGAGCTTTCTCGTCGGTTGGCTGACGCCGGAGGAGTCGAGTCCCCTCGACTACACCGATGCCGATCTCGCCGGGCAGTCGGAACGGGTGCAGCGGTTGCTCGGCCATCGGTCGTACGATCCCCGGCCACACGTCGGCGGCGGGCTCTGGCTCAGGGATGTGGACATGATCGAGGCGGATCCGGCATTTCCGCGGACGGGCACCGCTCCGTGACCAGCAGGACCACCGATATCGCGCTGATCGTCGGCGGCGGCCCCGGCATCAGCGCGAGCTGTGCGCGCCTGTTCGCCGGCGAGGGCATGAAAGTCGCCGTGGCCGCCCGCAATCCCGACAAGCCTGCCCTGCAGACGCTGGAAGAGACGCATGGCGTGCGGCGCTATTCGTGTGATGCGAGCGATCCTGCCTCGGTCGAAGCGCTCTTCGCCCAGGTCGGAGAAGATCTCGGTCGACCTACCCTCGTCGTCCACAACATCGATGGTCGG
>JASFLG010000513.1:0-3503 GCA_050118205.1 Pseudomonadales bacterium | reverse complement strand
GCCCGAAGGCCAGCATGCCGCCGTTGTGGTTCGCGTAGGGCTCGTCCACCTCGAGGATCACCTTCTCGCTGGCGAGCACCGCCGTGTCGGTCCCCGCGTCCCAGGTGAAGCGCGAGACGCGGGATACGTGGTTCACGCCGGGCGGCGCGATTCCGGCCATGGACTGATAGACGTAGAAGTAGCGGTTCTGCTCGAAGTCCGGATCGAAGGCGAGGCCGAGCAGACCTCTCTCGCCGGAAAAGCTGATCCGTGCCGATACATCCAGCACCAGCTGGCTCGTGGCCGTATCCGGCGCATCGTCGAACGCGCGCAACTGCCCGCTCTGCTGCACCACCGCGAGCCGGTTCTCGCCCGGCACGGCGGCGAAAAACACGGCGGCCGGGAAGCTCAAAGCCGAAAACGCGTTCTCCAGCTCATAGCTGCCGAGGCTGCCGCTGCCGAGCGGAATGGACAGGGGCGCGACGCTGGCCCGGGTGTCGAGGCCGAACGGATCCACCGGCGCCACCGGCGGCGGGCCGTCCCCGTCGTTGCCGCCCCCGCCGCCGCAACCCGTCAGCACCACGACCAGAGCCAGCCAGAGGGTCGGTGATTCAAACCTGCACATGCGCCTCATGCTAACCCATGCCGATTGCCAATCGCCGACGGTTCGGCGACCCTGTTCCCAGTTTGGAGTCCACCGAAGGGGAGCATCATGACCCAACTGCCAGCCGTGAGCCTGGCGGCCGTTCCCGGCCGCCGCCTGGCCATCCTCGACATCGCCCGGGAAGTGGAGAGACGGGGATTTCCCGGCATCTACGGCCCGAGCCTGTCCGACAATCTCGCTCTGTGCGAGGCCATCGCCCTGGTGACGGAACGGGTGGAGATCGGCACCACCATCACCCCCATCTACACGCGCAACGTCAATGACTTCGCGCAGACCGTCGGTTTCATCCACGAGGTCTCGGGCGGCCGGTTCCGTTTCGGCATCGGGGTCAGCCACGAGCCCGCCATGAAGCGCATCGGCGTGACCCAGGGCAAGCCGCTGGCGGACATCCGCGCCTTCGTCGAGGATCTGCGCGGTGTGCCCCGAGCGGGCGAGATGCCCCCCATCGTGCTGGCGACCCTGCGCGACCGGATGATCCGCCTGGCGGAGGAGATCGCCGAGGGCATGGTGTTCGCCAACGGAGCCCGCTCACACATGCAGCACTCGCTGTCTCAGCTTACCGACGCCACCCGCACGGGTGGTGAGTTCTTCATCGGCAACATGATCCCCACGGTGATCTCCGACGACGAGAAAGCGGCCATGGCCGTGAACCGTCGCACGCTCACCAGCTACGCCACCCTGCCCAACTACCGCAACTACTGGAAAGAGGCGGGCTACGAGGAAGAGATGGCCGGGGTCGAGGCCGCGCTGGCCGACGGCGACATGGAGCGGGTGGCCGAGAGCCTGTCCGATCGCTGGCTGGCCGATACCACGCTCTCAGGCAGCCCGAGCAAGGTCCGCGAGGGCATCGAAGCCTGGTTCGACGCCGGCATCACCACGCCCATCATCGTACCTTCGGCGGTGCAGGGCGGGCAGATGAAGGCTCTGCAGGAATTTTTCGATATCTGGGACTGAGATGGGATAATCTACTGCCTTGGCGCCAGATAGCGACATAATTGGAGATAAACTACCCCTTCCCTTGAGATAGCATTATTTCCACATGGAGATCCGGTGGCGCCCGAGCGCGCCACCAGAGAGGTAGGAAGATGTTCGACAAGCTGTTCAAGGACCACCCCAGAGCAATCGGCGAGAGCTACGGCGAGCACGCCGGTCACGCCGTGTACATCGGCGTGCGCATGATCGGTGCCGGGGTGGCCTGTCTGGTGCACGCGCTGCTGCCGGGGCTGTTCGTCCGCACCGCCAGCGAGACCGTGGACGACATCCAGGACCTGATGACCCGCCGCAGCGCGTCGTCCCGCCTGGGCGAGCGGACCGCCTGATCAGCCGCCCGCGGCAGGCGCGGCCGCGGTCTGGGGACCACCCTCCTCGCCGCGAACGATGATGGAGAAGCTCTCGAACCGGTATTCCCGGTTGCCGTCCGTCGCCACGTAGTCCCGTTTCCCCGCTGCCACCGCATCGAAAGCCTCCGCCATGCGGATCAGGTACTCGCTGCCGACGAGTCCCTGGTTGTGTCCCGGCAGCAGATGATTCACGAGCGGCGCAAGGGCCGCCAGCCGATGCGCCGATGCCCGGTAGGCCTCGAAGTCACTCCCCGGGAGGTGGGCGTAGAGGGGTGCCGGGTAGAACGTATCGCCCGTGAACAGCAGTCGGGCCTCGCGATCCAGCAGGCACAGCGCGTCCGGCGCGTGGCCCGGGGTGAGCAGCACCTCGAGCGTCCGGCCGCCCAGATCGATGACGCTGCCATCGGTGACGTACTCGTCGATCCGATAGGGCTCGGTCGCGAAGGTCGCCGGATCGAAACCTTCCGGCAGCGGCTTCCAGATCCACCCCTTGGAAACGAATTCCTTCACCTTGTCGTGCGACAGGCCCTGCATCTGCCGCTTCGTGTAGGGATTGTCCGGCCCGTAGATGAAGTCGAACTGGTGGTTGCCACCGATATGATCGTAGTGACTGTGCGAGTTCAGCACCACGACCGGCAGATCGGTGAGCGCGGTCACGCGAGCCCGCATGTCGCCGATTCCCAGACCACTGTCGAACAGCAGCGCGCGATCGTCACCGAGGACGAGATAGGAGATCACCTCTTCGAACTGTCCCGGCTCATAGATCGCGAGCACGCCCGGGCTCACCCGATAGATCTCGAACCAGCCGCTGCCATCGTCGACGCGCTCGAAGGGCTCCCACTCCGGGCGCGGCAGAGCGTCCCACCACTGGTCGGTGTCGGCGCCCCGATTGGTCACGCCGGCAGGGACCGTTTCGGCCTGCGCTTCCGCCTGATCGGCTTCGGGTGCCTCCGACCGCCCGCAGGCGGTGATCAGCAGCACGACCAGCACCGCGGCGGACCGTCTGACGGCACCCCGCGACGCGATACCCACCCCCACCATTGCATTCGGGGCGCGACAGGCTCGCGACAAAGACCGACTCCTTCTGCTTCGCCACATCGGCGGATCGTGGCCACTTTAACAGCCTCATTGAAGGTGTAGAATGCTGATCGGGGGGTATCTAGCCGTGACCGCAAAGCTTTCCCGACGTCACTTCATCAAGGGCGTCATCGCCTCGAGCGCCGCCGCTGCCACCGGATCCGCCTGGTACTCGGCGGCGGCCAGCCGGCCTGCTGGCAGCGTTGAGCGACTGATCACACTGAACGTCAACGGACGCAAGCGTCCGGTGGACGTGCTGCCACAGGAAACGCTGGCCCACACGCTTCGCTACAAGCTCGGCCTCACGGGCACCAAACTCGGCTGCAATCGCGGCGAGTGTGGCGCCTGCACGGTGCTGGTGGACAACGTAAATCACTACTCCTGCTCCATGCTCACGCACAGCGTGCGCGGACGCGCGGTGCTCACCGTGGAAGGTCTGCAGG
>JASFLG010000512.1:0-3534 GCA_050118205.1 Pseudomonadales bacterium | reverse complement strand
GCCTCGCTCGCCCGCTCCCAGATACGGTACTGGGCGTGTGGCTCGAAGCGCCAGCGGTACCAGAACCCGCGGTGCCGGTACGGCACCGATTCGTCGGCGAGCGGCTGGCGGCTCTTGATCTCCTCGAAGAGATCCTCCACCAGGGATCGGTAAGGCGCCATCTCGGCGTCGAAGTATTCGTTCTCGGCGTTGAGATACGCCAGTACCTCCGGGTCGGTCACGTCCGGATAGTGCGGGTCTTTCAGCCAGTGGTAGGGGTCGGTGAGGGTGACACCGTGCACAACGCGGCTGTGCGGGCGCCGATCGGCGACGGGAGGGCGCCGTCGTGGGTTGACCATCGCATGGATCCGTCTCGAGAACGGCCGGATGCTGGGCGAATGACCGGAAAAACGCAAACCATTACCATCACCGGCTGGGCGGATCACGGGAGAAGCACCTTGGAGCAGAGACGACTGGGAAAGAGCGGCCTTTACGTGTCCGAGGTGGGCATCGGCTGCAACAACTTCGGCGGCCGCATCGATGCCGCAGGAACGCAGGCGGTGGTTGACGCCGCGCTGGAGGCAGGGATCAACTTCTTCGACACCGCGGACGTCTACGGGGACCGTCAGTCCGAGGTGCTGCTCGGCAAGGCCCTGGGCGCGCGGCGACACGAGGTGATCGTCGCCACCAAGTTCGGCATGCCCACCGGCCCCACGCCCCAGGACCGGGGCGGCTCGCGCCGTTACATCCTGCGCGCCGTGGAGGAGAGTCTGACCCGGCTCGGCACCGACTACATCGACCTCTATCAGTTGCACGCGCCCGATGCCGCAACCCCCATCGAGGAGACGCTTGCCGCCCTCGACGACGTGGTCCGTGCCGGGAAGGTGCGCTACATCGGCCACTCGAACTTCAGCGGCTGGCAGATTCTCGATGCCCACTGGACGGCGAAGACCGGTCGCTATGCCCCGTTTGTCACGGCGCAGAATCACTACAGCCTGCTCGAGCGCGCGGTCCAGCACGAGGTGCTTCCGGCCTGCGAGCGCTGCGGCATCGGCCAGCTGCCGTACTTTCCGCTCGCAAGCGGCATGCTGACCGGCAAGTACCGCCGGGGCGAGCCGCCACCTCAGGGCACGCGGCTCGCCAGGATGGGGCGTCTGGCCGATCGCGCCATGACCGAGGCGAACTTCGATGCCGTGGAGCGGTTGGACGGATTCGCGGCGGAACACGGCCGGGATCTGCTGTCTCTCGCCTTCAGCTGGCTCCTGAGCCAGCCGGTCATCTCGAGCGTCATCGCGGGCGCGACGAGCGCCGAGCAGGTCCGTGCCAACGTGGCCGCGGCGGACGGCTGGCGTCTCGGCAGCGAGGAGATGGCCGCGGTGGCGTCGCTCGTCAGAGGCGAGGTGGCCTGACGGGGTATGTGCGGACGCTTCAACGTCAGTGCCGATCCGTTGTCCGTGATGCTCATGAAGCTGATCGGCCTGCCCCATCCGGGACCCGACAACGTCAACGCGGCGCCGACGGAGACCATCGCCGTGCTGCGCATCGGTGCCGACCACGAGCCCGAGATCGTGCCCATGCGCTGGTGGCTCACGCCCTACTGGTCCAAGGGACCGAGCACGAAGTACAGCATGTTCAACGCGAAGTCGGAGACGGCATCTTCGTCTCCGGCCTTCCGTGAGCCGTTCAGGAAGCGGCGCTGCCTGGTGCCGGTCAGCGGTTTCTACGAATGGATACGGCAGAACAACCAGAAGCTCCCGTACTACATCCGCCCGCACGATGACGGGGGGCTGCTTCTGGCGGGGCTGTGGGATCGCTGGCATGACCGGGAGACTGACGAAGACCTTCTGAGCTTCACCGTGCTGACCGTGCCGGCCGCGCCGGAGATGGCGTTCATTCACGACCGTCAGCCGCTCATGCTCTCGTTCGACGATGCGCGGGTGTGGCTCGATCCGGAAAGCGAGGGCTACGAGAGCCTGATCTCCTCCGCCTTGCCCCTGGCCATGGACGCGGTGCCCGTGTCCACGCATGTGAACAATGCCCGGCACAAGGATGCCCGCTGCCTCGATCCGATCGGCGCCCCGGTTCCTCTGGACCGGCCTCGGGAAGCGCCGCCCGGAGGTGCCCGGTGATACTCCGTCCGGGACACTGGCTCGGGCGCGGCAGTCTGCTGGTGGAGGGATTCAGCCTCGGAGAGACGCTCGCCTGCGACGTGCGGGTGGAGAGCGACGACTCGGGCCTGAACGTGACCGGCGAGCTCACCCGTGCGGACAGCCGCGCCGCTCACCTGTCGATCCGCATCGTGCAGAACGACGTCGGCACCTACACGATCCGTGTGCAGTCTGGCGGAGAGGTCTTTCACGGCACCGCGAAGCTGGACAGCGTGCCGAACCTGGGGCTGCTCTGGAACGACTCCGAGACGGTCTACGTCTCCTTCGCCCTGTTCCCGGTCCGGGACGGCCACGGCTGCCGCGGTTTCCTGAGGGACGGCGCCACCACCTACACGTGGGAGATGGCGTTCTCGCTGAAGCAGGACGTGATCAAGGGCGACAACGTCGTCTCGCTCAAGCGCCGGCGCTGAGCAGCCCCGGCGGCGCCGGGAACGTCAGTCTTCCAGATTCAACCACGCGCACTCGGCGCCGCTGAGCTCGACGTCCAGCGCCGCGAAGGAGGCTCGGGTTTCGCTGATCTGCCGTGGCCCGATCAGCGGAAAGCACGGAAACGGCTGGCTCAGCACGTAAGCGAGGGCAATCTGGATCGGCTGCACGCCCCGCGAATCGGCGAGCGTCACGGCGCGACGGCGCCGCTCGAAGTTGTCCTCGGAAAACCAGGTCTCCACGAGCTCGGCGGTGGTGGGCTGCATACGCGTTATGGATGGCTGTTCGTGGCCGCGGCGGCGCATGACGTCGTCTGCCCACGGGGTGAAGAAGCCGCGCGCCTGACTCGACCAGGGCATCAGTGCGAGCCCGGCCTCCTCGAGGTAGGTGCGGAACTCGAGGGCGGTGGCCGTCTGCACCCCCGGCCAGAGCGGCTTGACCATATGGGCCAGGGAGAAGTTGTTGGACACGGCGCTCATCGGCTGCCGGCCGGCGCTTGCGGCGTAGTCGTTCGCGGCGCGGATCCGTTCGAGGGTCCAGTTCGACCCGCCCCAGGCCCGGATGCGGCCGCGGTCGATCTCCTCGTTGACCGCGTCCACGAACTCCGCCACCGGCACCGCCGTGTTGTCGCGGTGCAGGAAGTACACATCCAGAGATTCCGTCTGTAACCTTGTCAGGGATTCTTCGAGCTGCGGTGCGATGAACTCGGGGCGGTCGTGGGGCGTGTGCGCGCCCTTCCCGATGATCACCACCTCGTCGCGCACCCCCCGCTGCCGATGCCAGTGACCGAGCAGCGTCTCCATGGCACCGCTGCCGTACACGTAGGCCGTGTCGAAGCAGTTGCCACCCAGGTTCAGGTAGTTGTCCCAGATCACTGCGGCGTGGCTCATGGACGGCTGGTTGTCACAACCCATGACCAGGCGCGACACGGGTTTGTCCAGGTGCGGGATCCGTCCCGCCA
>JASFLG010000511.1:0-3548 GCA_050118205.1 Pseudomonadales bacterium | reverse complement strand
GGTGGCGCACCGTCGCCGCAGCGGCGAGGGTCAGTTCATCGACATGTCTCAGAGCGAGGCGGCGCTGCAGTTCCTGGCGCCGGCCTGCGTCGAGTATCTGGAGCGCGGCGCGATCGCCAGCGCCGTCGGTAACCGGGATCGCAACATGGTGCCCCACGGGGTGTTTCCGACGCTCGGCGAGGACTGCTGGATCGCCCTCGCCGTGCCGACGGAGAACGAGTGGCGCGCGCTCTGCGGCCTGATGGAGCGGACGGATCTGGCGGCGCTGACGTGCCCGGAGCGCCGGGCAAGGGAGGACGAGATCGAGGCGATGCTCGCCGAGTGGACGTCGGTGCGCGATGCGGCCGAGCTGGAATCGGCCCTGCAGGCGCACCGCGTTCCGGCCCACCGCGTGCTCGCTACGGACGAGCTGGTGGACGATCCGCAGCTCAAAGCGCGGGGTCACTTCATCGCCGTGTCGCACCGGGACCTGGACGGCTGCGTGGTGGAGAGCTCGCGTCTGCGTTTCTCCCGGACCCGGCCGAAACAGCCGAGCGAGGCGCCCTGGTTCGGCATCCACAACCGTCAGGTCCTCGAGGACGTGCTCGGCTACGATGCCGAGCGGGTGAGCGAGCTGGAAGCCGGGGGGGTGCTGAGCTGATGCGCGTAGGGGTGACCCCATGGGATCTGACCGAGCTCACCGCCCGGAGCCTGTCGCAGCAGGCGTCGCGCGCCGAGGCGCTTGGGTACGATTCGTTCTGGCTGCCGGAGAACCATTTCAACCCGAACGCACTACCGGACCCGCTCATGCTGCTTGCTTCCGTCGCAGCGGCCACCGAGCGCCTGCGGCTGGCCACCACCTCCTATCTGCTGCCGTTCAGGAACCCGCTGCTCGCCGCCGAGCAGGTGGCCGTGCTCGACCGGCTTTCCGGCGGTCGCGTGACCCTCGGCATCGGACGCGGGTTCGCGCCTGCCATGCTCAAAGCCTTCGACGTGGCCCCCGCCGAGAAGCGCAAACGATTTGAACACTGTCTCGCCACCATGCAGCTGGCCTGGTCCGGCGTGCCGGTGCCGACCGGGCCCGAGGCGCAGGACGCGGTGGTGCTGGACCCATTGCCGGTGCAGAAACCGCACCCGCCGCTGTGGGTAGCGGCATTCGGGCCCAAGGCGCTGGCCCAGGCGGGCCGGCTGGGGCTGCCGTATCTCGCCTCGCCCATGGAGACCCTGGCGACCCTGACCCAGAATTACTCCCGGCATGGGCAGGCCGCTGCCGACGCCGGGCACGACCCGATCACCACGGTGCCGGTGATGCGGACCGTGTATCTGCACCCGAGCCGCCGGCAGACGGACGCGGTGCGCGAGAAGATTCAGGCGGATGCGCTGAAATCCGGCAGGCTGCCGGCCGGCACCGAAGCGGACGACTGGGCGATCGTCGGCAACCGGACCTTCGTCGCCGACCGTCTTGCCGAGTACCGGGAGCGGTTGGGCGTGAGCCACCTCATCGCCACGCGTCTGCGTATTGCCGGCGTGCCGCGTGATGCGCTGGAAGCATCGCTGGCGGAGCTGGCCGAAATCGTCAACTGACGCCGCACGCGCGGCCCACCAGAGGGAGAGAACGAGTGAGCTATCGAGTTTTATGGCCGATGATGCGCTGGCCCGAGAACCGCGAGATCGAGGTTTCCAGCGTCGGCGAGCTTGGCACCGCGGAGTTCTGCGATGCCTTCGCAGAGGTGTCGGACGAGCAGTGGGCGAACTGTGACGCCATCGTCTGCGTGCCCGACCTCCCCGCCGAGTTTCGGGAGAAGCTGGAAAAGTGCCGGATTTTCGTGACCCCGAAGGTGGGCTTCGACAACATCGACCTCGCCGCGTGGGGTGCCATGGGCATTCCGGTGTGCAACGTGCCCGACTACGGCACCCAGGAGGTGGCGGACCATGCGCTGGCGCTGATGCTCGACCTGATGAAGGGCATCACTTTTCACACCCGCGAGCTCAAGCAGGATCCGCGGGCTCACTGGCGGCCGGCGCTCAATCCCTTCGGCCGCCGCCTGTCCGCCTGCACCTTCGGCGTGGTCGGGCTCGGCCGGATCGGCACTGCGGCGACCCTGCGCGCCAAGGCCTTCGGCATGGAGTGCCTGGTCTACGACCCTTACATCTCCAACGGCTCGGAGCTGGCACTCGGCATCCGCCGGGTGAATTCGCTCACCGAGCTCTTCAGCCGCTGCGACGTGGTGAGCATCCACGCGCCCCTCTCCGCGGAGACCGAGAAGCTGATCAATGCGGACGTGCTCGCCGCCAGCAAGCCGGGCCTCATCCTGATCAACACCGCCCGCGGCCCCATCGTCGACCTGGACGCCCTGCACGATGCCCTCAGATCCGGCCACGTTCAGGCAGTGGGACTGGACGTCCTTCCGGAGGAACCCGCCAACCCCGACCACCCGCTCATCAAGGCCTGGGCGGCAAACGAAGCCTGGGTCGACCATCGTCTCCTGATCACGCCGCACTCGGCCTTCTTCACACCGGAGAGCGTCTACGACATGCGCTACAAGGGCGGCGAGGTCGCGCTCGCCTATCTCGCCGAAGGTCGACTGCAGAACTGTGTGAACGCGGAGTATCTAACCTCCCGTCGTTAGCGTTTCCGTCTTGGCGAGGGTAGACCGGGACTCCGGGTATCCCCAGCTGGGCACGCTCGACCCGGAGCGTTGCTCCGGGTCTCCATCCCTGGGCGCTCAGGCGCGGCACATCCCTGTGCCGCGACTGACCCATCTGAGGACACCCGGACTCCCGATCTACTGTCGCTGAACGAACGCTTCCACCCTCGAGGGTGGGCTACTCCATGACCTCGATGTTGTCGATGTCGAGATACCGCCGCAGTTTGCCGGTCAGGTAGTAGAAAGGCAGCGTGTCCGCCAGGGCGACGAACATCTTGAACAGGTAGTTGCTGCCGATCAGCATCAGCATGGCGGAGAGGGTGACGTTGCCGGCCAGGAAGGCGGCGCCGAAGGTGACGCTGATCACCATCAGCGAGTCGACGAGTTGGCTGGTGAGCGTGGAGAAGTTGTTTCGCAGCCACAGGTGCCTGCCCTTGGTCAGGCGTTTGAAAAAGTGAAACAGCTGCACGTCGCAGAACTGGGCGGTGATGTAGGCCATCATCGATGCGAACACCGCGCCGGACGTACACGCGTAGATCAGCTGAAACAGCTGCACGCTGCCACTGACCGTGTCCCCGTTGGGCAGGGCGATGTCCTCGGCAAGCTGAATCACCTGCCAGGGAGGCTGGGTGCCGGCGGGCACGCCGGGCAGCGAGTTGCCGAGCCAGAGCATGGCGAGGATGAAGAAATTCAGCGTGAACCCGACCCAGACCAGGAAGTTGGCCCGGCGGCGACCGTAGAGCTCGCTGATCAGATCCGTGCAGAGAAAGGTGAGCGGATAGGGCAGCACGCCGATGGCGAGGGCCATGGGCCCGAGCTGTATGAAGCGTGTGATCCCCACCACGTTGAGCAGGGTCATGGCGCAGAGAAAGAAGCCGGCGAGGACGATGTAGACCCGCTCGCGCCGCTCCCGCAGGTCGA
>JASFLG010000510.1:0-3552 GCA_050118205.1 Pseudomonadales bacterium | reverse complement strand
ACCCGCTCGATCCGCGACAGCGGCAGGTCGTTCGCCTCGAGCACGTCGAGGCGGTAGCGCATGAGCTTGTCGTAAACCGGCTCGTCCCGCGTGGTCCGCTCGAGCGCCTCGATGCCCGTTTCCGCGGCCACCGCCAGCCAGATCTCGGGTATCAGCACCCCTTCCAGGTCAAGACAGAGTACGTTCAATGCGTCACCTCCTGGGCGTGTTGTCGCTCTTCGTCCCGTCAGCGGGTCGGCAGCTCGAGGGTCGCAAAGAGCCCGTCCCGTTCCGCCCGTGTGGCGCAAGCCACGGCCTCGTCGACCTTCTCGGGGGTGAGGTGGGGTGCGAACCAGCCGATGAAATCGTACATGTAGCGGCGCAGGAACGTCCCGCGTCGGAAGCCGATGTGGGTGATGCTGGACGCAAACAGGTGCTCCGCGTCGAGCGCCACCAGATCCGAATCCACATCGGGATCGAGCGCCATGGTGGCGATGATGCCCACACCGAGCCCGAGCCGGACGTAGGTCTTGATGACGTCCGTATCGGTAGCCGTAAACACCACGTGCGGCGTCAGTCCCGCGGCATTGAAGGCATCATCCAGGCGCGAGCGGCCGGTGAAGCCGAACACGTAGGTCACGATCGGCTCCGCCGCCAGGTCCTCGATGGTCAGCCCGCCGGGTTTTGCGGCTTTCTCCACCAGAGGGTGATCGCGGGTCACCACGACGGAACGGTTCCACCGGTAGCACGGCATCATCACCAGGTCGCTGAAAAGGTCCAGTCCCTCGGTGGCGATGGCGAAATCCACCGCGCCGGTGGCTGCCAGTTCGGCGATCTGGCTGGGCGTACCCTGATTCATGTTCAGCACCACTTCCGGATACGACGTGCGAAACTCGCTGATCACCGGCGGCAGCGCGTAGCGCGCCTGGGTGTGGGTGGTGGCGATGGACAGGCTGCCCTGCGTCTCGTTGCTGTACTCCTGAGCGATCTGCTTGATCGTCTCCGCTTCGCGCAGGATCTGCCCCGCCATCTCGATGATGGTCTCGCCCACCGCCGTGACGTGCGTGAGGTGCTTGCCGCTGCGCGCGAAGATCTCCACGCCCAGCTCGTCCTCGAGCAGTCGGATCTGCTTGCTGATACCCGGTTGGGATGTGAACAGGCTCTGGGCGGTCGCGGACACGTTGAGATCGTGGTGAGCGACTTCCCAGATGTAGCGCAACTGCTGAAGCTTCATGGCGCACCCTCCGCTGTTCGCGATGCCCGACGCTGAGCCCAGGCTTATAACGAATAGTACCGAATTCTGAATTTTTTATGCACTCCTAACAAGCTAAACCGTTTCACCTGCCGGGCCATCCAAAGGGGTATGTTGCATGCCATGACGAGCACGCCTGCTGCCGCACCGGACCCGCTCGCCCTGGTGGACCGGGCCCGGACCGGCGATGAGCGCGCCTTCGAGGCCCTCTACCGTCAGACGAGCGGCGCGGTCTACGGCCTCTGCCTGCGGCTGACCGCAGACCCGAGCGTGGCCGAGGAGTGCGTTCAGCGGACCTACATCCAGGCCTGGCGCAATCTGGCCCGTTTTCGCGGCGACAGCGCCGTCGGCACCTGGCTGCACCGGATCGCCGTGAACGAAGTCCGCGGCCACTTCCGGCGCGAGTCTCGGCACGACCTCACGCCGGGCGACGAGGAGCCCCTCGCCCCTGCCGCGGAACCCGGCGGGGCCATCGATCTGGAGCGCGCCATTGCGGCCCTGCCGGAGCGGGCGCGGGCCGTCTTCGTGCTGATCGGCGTCTACGGTTATCCGCACGGGGAAGCGGCGCACATGCTCGACATGGCGGAGGGCACGAGCAAAGCCCATTTCCACCAGGCGAGAAAACAGCTCAGGAAGATGCTGGGAGAATCACCATGACCGGCGAAGACGATCCGCTCATCCGGCAGGCTCGGGCCCTGCCGAAGGACATCGCGCCCGAACACGACCTCTGGCCCGGTATCGCCGGCCGTCTCGATCAGCGGGCACATCCGCCAGCCAGCGACGCACCATCCGGGCGCCCCCTTGCGCACCGCTGGCAGCGCCTCCTGGCGCTCGCGGCATCGCTGCTGCTCGCGACCATCCTGGGTTTCTGGATCGGGAACGGCGCCGACGAAGACCGGCCCGTCGCCACAATCCGGGCCGCCGCACCAGCCGGCCCGCGGGCAGCCGTGCTGACGAGTGCCGACGCCCTCCAGCAGACCCGCCGGGCGCTGGCCGCCTCGGTCCGCGGGCGGCTCGAGACCCTGCCGCCGGCCACCCGGAAGGTCGTGGTGGCGAACCTGGCTGCGATCAACAAGGCGATGGACGAGATCGATGCGGCCCTGACGACGGCGCCCGATTCCGGACTCGACGGACAGCTGCTGCTATCCATGTACGTCGACCAGCTGACGCTGCTCAACACGATGAACAACACCCTGCCCCGCACCAGCACGGAGATCACACTATGATTCGTACCCGCATGCACCTGACGGCGGCCGTCATTCTCTGCGCACTGCTCGCGGCCCCGGGGGTCCGGGCCAGCACACCGGTGGAGGAGCGCCAGGCGGCTGCCCCGGACGGCCGCGTGCAGATCTCCAATCTCGCCGGCTCCATCGTCGTCGACGCCTGGGACGAGCCGGAGATAGAGATCACCGGTACCCTCGGCGAGGACGTGGAACGGCTGGATTTCGTTCGCGACGCCGATCTGACCGTCATCAAGGTGGTCTACCCCAGCGGCAAGCACAACGGCGAGGGCAGTCACCTCTCCATCCGCGTGCCCGGTGGAAGCGCCCTGGAGATCTCCGGAGTGAGCGCGTCCATCGAGGTGTCCGGGGTGCAGGGCCGTCAACGGCTGCGCACCGTCTCGGGCGACGTGCGCACGGAAACAGTTGCCGAAGACGTGGAAGCGGAAACGGTCAGCGGCGACGTCACCGTTCGGGGCCGGGACGACACCAGCCATACCACCCTGACCACCGTCAGCGGCGACATCCAGGCCGACGGGGTGAGCGGCGAGATCGATGCCGGCACGGTCAGCGGCGGCATCGAGGTACAGGGCCGCATGCTCAGCCGCGCACGCCTCAACACCACCAACGGGCGCATCTCGCTCGACGCGGGGCTCGCCAGTGGCGGGCGCTTCGATCTGTCCACCACCAACGGAGGCGTGGACCTCATGCTCGACACGGACGGTGATCTGGACGTGGACGCGCAGACCTTCAACGGTCGCATCGACAACTGCTTCGGCATCGATCCTGCGAAGAGCCAGTTCACCCCGGAACGGACACTGCGCTTCACTCAGGGGGAAGCGGACCGCTCGATCCGGATCCGCACGATGAACGGGCGGATCGAACTCTGCAGCCGGACGCATTCGGGCTAGGGTCTCGGAGTCGTACCGTTCAGGCGTCGGAGCCGGGCTTGCGCCTTCCACCCGGTGGGTTGGCCACTCCATGCGGGACATGCCCGGCGGGGACGTGGGGGCTCGCCCGCTCGCAGTGCTGACTCTGATCGTCGAAGAACACGTCGGCACCGAACGCGCGGAGAAACTCCGTCTTCTCCATGCCGCCGAG